>JAGHSX010000173.1 GCA_018065645.1 Candidatus Scybalousia scybalohippi | reverse complement strand
GGCAATATCTGTACAAGATATAACACCTACAACATTTACTGTTGACTTCCAAAAGAATGATGCTTGCCAGAAATATCATATCATATCAATGGAACCAGGACAGGCAGAATCTTGGTTGACATCTCCTATGTTTGCTGGTTATGATCTTAACTCTTTACTTATTTCTTGGGGTATAACCTGTACCCAAGATACTGTTTACACATGGAAAGAGATGACTCCAAACGAAAATTATGTAATTTATGCCGTTGCCGTAGGAGGATCTGACACAGTCTTATGTACAGATACAATTAAGACGGTAACTTTAGGTGGAGTAGGAGAGAGCGCCATTGCAGTATCAGTAACAGATGTTACAGATAATACAGTAACAACTAAAGCTACACCTAATGACCAGACAGCATACTATAAAGATGCTCTTATAGCCAAATGGGCTTATGATGAGTTTGGTGTAGATTCTGTTAAGGCTATGTTGATAGAGGATCCGTATACTTTATACGATGAAGATGTTTGGACATGGCTTAATTTAGCATCAGGAACTGAATATTATTTCATAGCAATGGGTGCTAATACCAATGATGAGTGGGGAGAAATGGCTATGTGCTCTTTCACAACTACAGGTGTTTCATTGAATGAAATTGAAAACTCTATAGAAATTTCCGTATATCCAAATCCAACTATAGATAATGTAGTATTGACAACAGAAATTTTGCAATCAGATGCAAAAGTTGTTTTGACAGATATTCTTGGAAAAGTTGTAGATACTTATACTTTGAAAGCTGGAGAAAATACTTTGAATATGGAAACAAAATCTTTGAAAAATGGTACTTACTTTGTAAGACTAATAGGGAAAGATATTTATGGTGTAGAAAAACTTGTCAAGAAATAAATAAAATATAAGCGAAACAAGAAAAGCTCGCATTTTGCGAGCTTTTCCTGTTTCTACAAAAACATCAAATGCTACAAAAATAAAACGAAGAGTTGGTAAACTAAAAAGGCGTTTCAATTTAATGAAACGCCTTTTTATTATTACTTATTTATTTAGAATTAAGCTTGCTTTCTATAAGCAGAAGGAGTTTGCTTGCACACCTTGCCGAATATTCTTATGAAACTTGAGTAAGCCTTGAATCCAGATTCTAGAGCAATTTCTTCAATGCTTAAGGTGCAAGTTTTGTCTGCCAATAATTGCTTTGCTCTCTCTATTCTAAAACTATTTATGTAATCGTAGAAACTTTGATGTTTCTCCTTGTTTATATAGTTGCTTAGATATTGTCTGTTAGTTCCAAGTTTCAATGCAAGAGTGTTTAGATTTATATCATAGTCAAGGAAATATCCTTTGTCCATAATGATTTTTTCTATGTTATCAAGAACAGGTTTATTGTGGTAATTGTACACTTCGGTTCTTGTCTTAATTTCTTTTGTTACATTCTCTTCCTTACTAGTTAATACAGGCTTTTGTCGAGAAACTATAGGTGCAATATAGAGACAGAATAGTATCCATGTTGCGCAATAAAAGAATTCTACTACTGATATTACACTCAATGATACTGTATCTCCTGGTAGTTTTGATTGAGTTATAGAGTATAAAACCCAAACAATGATAAATGTAGGTATTACTATAAGTATAGGATAGCACCATGTTAAATCACGGTTTTCTATATTGGATTCCTCTTCTTTCAAAAGTTTGTTTTTTCTGCCTACTTCCCTAAAGCATAGATAGGTAATGATGATATCAAAAATAATTACAATAACTATCATACCATAAAAACTATACATAGTGCCAACTATAGAGTATACGGTAGTAAAAGCAACAAATGGTGCCATAAGGATTAAACTGGTCTTCCATGAAGACATTTCTGGATATATTACTGCTATAAGGAATATTAACCAAAAGCCGTTTACCCAGGATTCAAGTGTTAAAACCAAGTTGTTTACGAATTCAATTTTAAAACTTATATTAGGGAAAATAGATGTCCATAATGTGTCAAAAAATGTTAACCCCATTACGGCAAGGAGTGCAATGAATATTTTTTGAAATCTGTATAGGGTTTCTGAACTTCTATATACGTAAAAAGCAGCCGTTAGAAATGTTCCAAGACATATTCCAGAGGTAAAATTTGAAAGGATTGTATATTGTTCTAAAATCATATTGCAAAATTAGTGTAAATTTTGATAATCAGCAAGAAAAAAAGACTTTTTTACGTATTGATAGGTGATATTTTTTAAGAATTTACGCAGAAATAGTATTATTTTACCCAATGATAGATTAGTTTTTGAAACTGATATTATTTTTGCAACCGGAAAAATTGCGAAGAACATAGAATATAATATAAAATACCAGAACATAGTTTAAGAATAATTTTCGAGGACATAGTTTAGGGACAAAAAAAGAATATAGTATTAAGAGTCCTCCTAAGAACACTAATTAGAACTGATGAAAAAGCTAGGAACAAACTCTAGGCTTTTTTCTTTTTTTATTCACTTGTTTTTAATTAACGATGAACAATGTGAGATATTTTTCTTTTTTCTTATTTTTGCAAAATGGACTACAGGAAAATATTGCATGTTGACATGGATGCTTTTTATGCTAGTGTTGAGCAGAGAGATGATAAATCTTTGCGAGGAAAACCTGTAGCCGTAGGTGGAGATGTGAAAAGAGGGGTTGTCTCTACTGCTTCCTATGAGGCAAGAAAGTTTGGCGTACGTTCTGCTATGTCTATTCAGATAGCAAAACGTTTGTGTCCAGAATTGATTATTGTGCCTCCACGATTTGAAGTGTATCATTCTGTTTCCACAGCCATCCACCAGATTTTTGCAGAATACACAGATTTGATAGAACCTATTTCTTTGGATGAAGCTTTTTTGGATGTTACCAATAATAAAAAGGGAATAGAACTTGGCGTAGAGATAGCCAAGGAAATAAAGAAGAAAATACTTTACGAACTTATACTTACAGCTTCAGCGGGCGTTTCATACAATAAACTATTGGCCAAAATAGCTTCAGACTACAGAAAACCAGATGGTTTGTGTGTTATTCATCCGTCCAAGGCTGAAGATTTTCTTAAAGATTTGCCTGTAGAAGATTTTTGGGGTGTAGGGCCTAAGACGTTAGAAGTGATGCGTTCATTGGGAGTGTTTACAGGAGGAGATTTGAAAAAAATGCCTTTGTCTGCCCTTAGAAGAAATTTTGGTAAAATGGGACAGGTGTATTATGATTTTGCGAGGGGAATAGACAACAGAGTAGTTTCTCCAGACTATGAAAGAAAGTCTGTTGGCTGTGAGCGAACTTTTGAAAAAGATATTTCTACAAATTCTGCTGTTATTATAGAATTGTATCTTGTTGTTTTGGATTTGTGTGAAAGACTGGAATCGAGTGAATTTAAAGGTAAGACATTGACACTTAAAGTTAAATTCTATGATTTTACACAAATTACACGTTCTATTACTCAAAAGAAGATATTAAATACAAAAGAAAAAATCTTACCTCTTGCAAAATTGCTTATGAAAGAGGTAAGCTATAATTACAGACCTATACGTTTGTTGGGATTGTCTGTCTCCAATCCTATAGAGCCTTACTATGATACAGGAGAATTGTTTCCTTAGTAACTTATTCTTTTTATTTTTATTTCTCCTGTAGAGTTTGCTCCATTATTTTTTATTTTTGCCTTGAAGATAGTTTTGAATTCATCAAGGGTTTGTTGAGAACGTGTTATCTTGAATTCCCAAGGATTTATCTGTTCTATCAGTTCTGGATGAGAAGCTCCGTAGATTTCCAATTGAATGTCCTTAAATTCCAATCCCCAGGATTTCCCACTACTATAATCGTATGCTATAGGGGAGAAAGAAAGTATGTATTCCCCTATAGAGTTTACATATTTGGTTAAGTCTAGTTTTATATCTGTAAAACTTTCAGGATTAAAAGATTCTTGTTCCCAATAACTTATTGATTGCTCTTTTATTTTGTTATCTTTGTTTCTTAAATCATCAAGGTCGGTTGTTACATAAAATGCTTTTATATCCAGTTTTGGTGTTTTATTTTCTCTTGTCTTTGTTGTGGTTAAAAAGATTTGGTTTGTAAGAATGTCATCAAAATAAATTATTCTTTTACTTCCGACACTCAATCCTTTTGTTAATAATCTTTTTACTCCGTTGTCGTTGTAGTATATTTCAAAAGACTGAATAAGTTGTCCTTTGCTCAAATCTTCCTGTAAAACTATGTGATTTATTTTCTCTGTTTTCTTGAAATTTAATGTGAAAGTATTTCCTTCAAATAACAAGTTTCCTTTTTTTGCCTTTGAAAATCTTTTATCTATTTCTTTTCCAAAGTCTTTGTATGCTTTTACATGGCTTTGAGGTATTAGTCCGTTGGTGTCGGGTGTGGAATTTAATAAAAGGTTGCTTCCTCTTCCTACAGAGTTGTAGTATAGTTTCATAAGTTGAGAAGTTGTCAGGATAATACTGTCTGTATTTGGTGCCCAAAACCATTTATGACCTTTGTTTTTAAGTAGAGGTACGTCTATCTCTACTGGTGCGTAAGCATCTCCTTCTTGTGTAGAGGCTAGTGCAGTTGCAACTCCTGTTTTTAAATCTTTAGTGCTTAGAGTATACCAGTTAGGGTATGGAGCGACTCCGTCTTCATTACCTACCCAACGCAATGAAGCGTCACTTCCTTGAAAGACTACTGCGTCTTTGGCGTATTTTTCAAGTATGTCACTTACTGGAATTTTGCAATTGCCATCAAACCAGACTTCACTTATTTTGCCGTATCTGGATAAAACTTCTGTAAGTTGTTGTCTAAAGATTTTATTGTATGCTTCTTGTTTGCTTGGATCTTCACATATTCCGCCGCTGCCTATTCCTGCTCCCCAATTGTCATCTCCAGGATAGATATAAACGCCTAGAGCTAATCCGTATTTCTTGCAGGATTTAGATAAATCTTTCATTACATCTCCTTTACCATTTCTCCAAGGAATTTCTTTCACACCATAATCAGATGTTTCAGTTTGCCACCAGCAAAAACCTCCGGTATGTTTTGCTACAAATATAATCATTTTTGCTCCCCAGGACTTCGCAACTTCACACCATTGGTCTGTATTCAGTTTTCTTGGATTTACAGTAGAAAGGTCTGTCGTATGGTTGTCATATTCTCTTGCTTGCCAGGTGGCCATGCCAAAATGGACAAACATTATTCTTTCTGTTTCGTGCCAAGAGAGTTGTGCCTGACTAGGTAAAGGTATTTCGTTGGATTGTGCCCAAATATTGCTTACTAGCAACAATGTAAAGCAAATGTAAAATAATTGTTTCATGTTTATATTCTTCTTTTTTGATTTTCAAAGATACAAAACTTTTGTAGAATTTTGTAAATTTGCAAACTTATTTTCAAAATATTATTATGCAAAAAACTAATAAAAACTACGTAGGTTATATTACTATTTCTCTGTTTGCGATTCTTTCAGGAGTAAGTTTCGCTTGGACAAAAGAATTGCTTAACTATGGCTTTCCTGTATTCACAATTGTTACTACAAGACTTATAATAGGCTCTATTTTTCTTATTACCGCGCTTAAACTTATGGGAAAACTGGAAAGGATAAAAAGAAAAGATTACTGGTATTTTCTTCTGTTAGCGTTGGGAGAACCTGTTATTTATTTCATAGGGGAGGATTTTGGAATGCAATATGTGGATGCAAGTTTCGCTTCTGTAGTTATTTCTTTGATACCAGTAGCGGTTGCATTTGTCGTTCCTATGGTTTATGGAGGAAAAATAAAGAAGAGAATAGTTTTTGGCGCAACACTTTCCATAGTAGGTATTTTGCTTATGTCATTTGAATCAGGCGGACTTAGTTTTGATATAAGGGGATTGTTGCTACTGATGCTTGCAATCTCTGCAGCAGTTTTATATTCAGTAATGCTTGAGAGTCTATTGAAAAAGTATGGAGCATTCTCTGTTACAGCCTATATGAATCTTATTGGAGCGTTGATTTATCTGCCAATATTCTTTATCTTTGATTCATCTTCGTTTGCATCTCTTCCTTGGAATTTTACTACTATCAAGGATTTGTTGTGTTTGGGCATACTTTGTTCAGCAGGTGCGTATGGTTTGTATGCTTTTTCTACATCAAAACTAGGCGTAGAAAAAGCTTCTGTATTCAATAATATTTCTCCTATTATAACTATTGTTGCTTCTGTTGCTATGGGAATGGAAATTTTTACTGTAAAGAAAGTTTTAGGTGTATTGATAGTTGTTATTGGTGTTTTATTGTCACAAGGTCTTATTTTTAAAAATAGACATATAAATCTCAGGAAATAAGAGAATTTTTCGTTAACTTTGCAACTTAAAATCATAATGATGTTAAACAATAAATTACTGAAAGGATACATAGCTACAATTATTGCCACTATCTTGTGGGGCGCAAGTTTTGTATGGACAAGTGACTTGTTTCAAGTATGTCATTTTCCTGCTATTACTATAGTTCTATGTAGACTGGTGATTGCTTCTATCATTATGTTTATCTTGTTCACTCTTACGGGAAATCTAGATAAGATAAAGAAAGAGGATTTAAAACTCTTCATATCCTTGGCTTTATTCCAGCCTTTTCTGTATTTTATCGGGGAAACATATGGAATAAAATATGTGGGAGAAGCTAGTTTCGCAGCAGTTATGATATCATTGATTCCTATTTGTGCTCCTTTTGCATTATCTATGGTTTACAAGACAAAGGTAAAGGGAAGTATAGTTTTGGGAGCATTTATCTCTGTTGTTGGAGTTGTTCTTATGAGTCTAAATCTTTCAGGACAAGGACCTTCCATAAAAGGAATCTTGTTTTTGAGTGAAGCGGTTATAGTTGCTTGTGTTTATAATGTTTTGTTGCAGAAACTTTTGAAAAAAGGTTATGGCGCAATAACTATAACTACTTACCAAAATATATTTGCAACAGTATTTTATATTCCTTTGTTCTTTGCTTTAGAATACAAGGAATTTGTTGCTATACAATGGACTTCAAGAGCTATACTTGACATAATGTTTCTTGCCATCTTATGTTCTTCTATTGCCTACGTGTGTTATTCATATGGGGCAAAGATTATTTCCATAGAGAAGGAGGCAATGTTCAATAATGCTATACCTGTTGTTACTATTATAATGTCTGTTATGATGGGACAAGAGATTCTTACAATAAGAAAAGTATTGGGAATGCTGGTTGTAATAGTAGGACTTATGATAGGACAAGGAAATATACTCAAGAAAATAAAACGAAGAGTTACTGAAATAAAATAAAGAGTTAAGAAAATAAAACGAAGAGTTATGAAATTAAAACTTGGTCTTATTCAGATGTCTTGTCAAAAGGATAAGGCGGCAAATATAGAAAAGGCTGTAAAAAATATAAGAGATTTAGCAAGTAAAGGTGCAAACATAGTTTGTATGCAAGAACTATTCTCTTCTTTGTATTTTTGTGATGTAGAAGATTATGAAAACTTTTCTTTAGCAGAGGCTATCCCTGGAAAAACTACAGAAATGTTCCAGACTCTTGCAAAGGAATTAGGTATTGTTATTGTTGCATCCTTGTTTGAAAGACAAATGGCGGGATTGTACTACAATACTACAGCTGTTATAGATGCAGATGGTTCATATCTTGGAAAATACAGAAAAATGCATATTCCTGATGATCCAGGTTATTATGAAAAATTTTATTTTACTCCTGGTGATTTGGGTTTCAAGGCTTTTAAAACAAAATTTGGAAAGATAGGTGTTCTTATCTGTTGGGATCAATGGTATCCAGAAGCTTCTCGTTTGACTGCTATGAAGGGTGCAGATATTATTTTCTATCCTACAGCTATTGGTTGGGCAAGAGAACAGGATGAAGCAACAAACAATGAACAGTATTATGCATGGCAAACTGCTCAAAGAGCTCATGCTGTAGCTAATGGCATACATACTATAACTGTGAACCGTACAGGATGGGAAGGAGATATGCAGTTCTGGGGAGGAAGTTTCGTTTCAAATCCTTTTGGAACAATATTATATGAAGCCTCTCATGACAAAGAAGAAAATATCGTGGTAGAAATAGATACAGATTTGACAGAACATTATCGTATGCATTGGCCATTCTTCCGTGATAGAAGAATAGATGCTTATGGTGAAATAACAAAAAGATTTAGCGAAAATAACTAATATTGAAAATATAATGACAAACGCTTATACTCCAAAACAATTAGGATTTTCATTCCCTGCAGAATGGCATAAGCATAAAGCTACCTGGCTTTCTTATCCGCATAATGAGAACTCTTGGCCAGGAAAGATAGAAACTATTTATCCTTCGTACAATCTTTTTATCAAGGAACTTGCACAAGTAGAACAAGTTCATATAAATATATTGGATGAAAATCAGAAGATTTGGGCAGAAAATGAATTGAAGAAAATCTCTTGTAATATGAGTAATGTTTTCTTTCATTCTTTCAAAACCAACGATGCTTGGATAAGAGACCATGGTCCTGCTTTTGTTTTGAATGGAAAAGAAAAAGCAATAGTTAATTGGAACTACAATGCTTGGGGTGGAAAATATCCTGCCGAATTAGACAACCTTATTCCAGAGCAGATAGCAGACTATTTGGATTTAAGTTCTTTTGAACCAGGAATAGTTATGGAAGGAGGAAGTGTGGATTTCAATGGCGTAGGAGATTTGTTGACAACAGAAGCATGCTTACTTAATGAAAATAGAAATCCAGAACTTTCAAGAGAAGAAATAGAAGATAAACTTAGAGAGTTCTATGGAGTAGAAAATATTTTGTGGCTTAAAGATGGTATTGACGGAGATGATACTGATGGACATGTTGATGACCTTACAAGATTTGTTAATGAGGATACTGTTGTGACAATGGTTGAGCCAGACAAAAATGATGACAATTATGAAGTATTAAAAGAAAATCTTGATTTGTTGTCAAAGATGAGACTTAATAATGGAAAACAGGTAAATGTTGTTGAACTTGTTATGCCTGCAAGAGTAGAATATGAAGAACAACGCTTGCCTGCTTCCTATGCAAATTTCTATATTGCAAATGATAAAGTAATAATGCCTTTGTACAAATGTGACCAAGACGAAAAGGCGTTTTTAACTTTGGAATCTGTTTTCAAAGACAGAAAAATTGTTGGTATAGATTCTACAGACATTATATGGGGATTGGGTAGTTTCCATTGTTTGAGTCAACAAGAACCAGAAATATAATTATTGGGAAAGAATAAAAAGAAATTTAATATGAAAAAATTATTTTTTATACTAGTGACTATGCTACTTGCTTTGCAAGGATATTCACAAAGTCATTATAGAATAGGTACAGAAGCAAAGTATGATTCTATTTATGCGTTGGATGATCAGTATTTTGCTGCAAAATTCAATGGTAAGTGGGGTGTTGTTAAAGACAATACCACTATTGTATCTTATCAATATGAAACTATAGAATCATTAGGCGATAATATGTTGACATTTATCCAAGATGGTAAAGTCGGTTTTGTTAACATAGAAACTCAAGAGGTTATTCCAGCAAAATATATGAGAGAATTGGATTATTCTCGTGTGGAAAAATCTTCTTTAAATATATTTACAAATGGTTCGGCCTTGGTTTATGATGGACAAAAATTAAGAGTTATTGATACAAAGGGCAAGGATGTTGTTGGTGATACGGTTGAGATTATAACCAAATCAAACAATACTATTATATATCGCAAGGATGCTGCATACGGAATGATGGATGCAATGGGTAGAGTTACAGCTCCTGCCAAATATATGCAAATCGAGACTGTTATTCCTGGACAGCTTTATGCTTATATAGGTGTTAGAGAAGGAATGAAATTGTATGGTCTCGTAGATGCTAAGGGCGAACAGAAAAGTTTGGCATACTATGATGATGTACAGTTGATTAACAAAAATGATAAGTTCTACGTTAAAGCCTTTCTTCCAACAGGAAAACAAAGCCTTTATGATGCAAACGGAGATATTATATTCCAACCATTGTATTCTCTAATAGAACCAACAACTATGCCTTTCTATTATAATATTACTGAAGATACAAAACGTGGTATTATTGGAAGAGATATGGTTATTTATATTCCACCTGTGTATGAAGATGTACAGGTTATGGCTTTGAATAATGATACTTTCTTTGTTGCTAGGAATGAAGGTGTATCTTTCATTCTTAATAAACAAAACCAACTTCTTACACACTACGAAGGAGGAATTTCTGGATTCATTTCTTATTCTAAAGACAATATTATCTTTGTTGCCGATTCATTTTTAAACTATGGTGTAATGTCATCAAAAGATGGTTGGTTGATACGTCCAGAATATGATGAAGCATTAGGATTTGTTAAAGATAATGTTATCCTTATGAAAAACAAGAAATGGGGTGCAGTTTCTTTGACAGGAAAAACTGTAATACCATTTGAATATTCTAAAGTAAAACTTGCAAACAATAGAAGTTATGTTGTTTTCTACGACGGAAAGAAAACTTCTGTTGTTTTGGATGAAAATGCAAGACAAATCACATTTGACAAGGTTAAGAAAATCAAATCTTATGATAAATACATAGCTTATGATGTAAAAGATAAAGAGCAACGTATTTATCTAAGTGGAGAGCAGATGAATTCTAGTTTCAAATCTGTCGGTACAGAATCTGAGGGTTTGTATCCAGTACAGGATGAAAAAGGTTGGACTTATGCAGATAGTGAGACAATGAAAGTCGTTTCTGACAAGAGATTTAATTTCTGTACTTATTTTAGAAATTCTCAAGCATTGGCTGTTCAAGGCAACAATTTGATAGTTATAGATAAAAACTTTAACACTATAGATACATTGATTACTGGAGATCCAAAATCTTTGAGAACAACAGCTGCAGCTTTGATATTTGCTCCACAGTTGAAGAAATCAAATGTGATTGTTAAGGTAAACGGAAAATATGGCGTTTTGAAAGTATTAAAATAAACAAAATTGAAATAAAATGAAAAAGAATGTTTTTTTATTGATAGTATCTATGCTTTTTGCAGGTTCATTATTTGCTCAAAGTTATAGAACATACACAGCTAGTAATGCAAAGTCTTTGCAAAATGGTATATTTTATTCTTTGCCAGAGACAGAACTTGTAGTTACAGTTAAAGTGGAAAAAACAACAAGAGTGAAAGGTATTTATAGTGATAAAGCGTATCTTCTTGGCTTGGATAATTCTGCTGTAAATAATTCTGTATCTTATAAAATAAAGGATATACAACTGGGAACAAAGGCAGTTGCCAGCTCCTCCAATCGCTATTTTCTTACATACAATGGCAAAACTTCTGTAGATGTTTCTGAAAATGGCATCCTTAGAAGTATTACCCTTGTTGGAGAAAAACTAGAGAAGACAAACGCAGGCAAACATCAGCAATGTTTACCTCAATCAGCAACAGTAAGCAATCAAACTCCTTCTTTGCTTAATGTAAGACCAACATTTGAAACAGATCTAATTTCACAGGGACTTATGACTTCATATCCTTTTATGTCTGCTGAAAAAGTTGTTGCGGAAATAAAGGCTTTGAGACAAAAGCAAGTAGATATTCTTTCAGGATCTATGGAAGGAACTTATTTAAATACAACAGTAGATTATATGTATAATCAGTTGGACGAAATGATTAAAGGGTATATTACTTTGTTTACAGGTGTTGCAACAACAGAGGAAGAAGAATACACTTTTTCAGTCGTTCCTCAAAAACCAATTATTGTAGAAGAAGATCTTTTGGTGCCAATATTCAAATTCTCTAAGGAAAATGGTGTTTCAGAACTTAACGAAAGAAATGAAGATGCAAAAATAGTTGCAAGAATACATTCTTTAAATACCGCTGCTTCTACAATAGACGCAGTTCTTGCCCAAACATCAGATAGGGATTTTAAAGCTAAAATTGAAAAGAATGGTGTAGGAATTTATTATACAATTCCAGAACAAGTTAAAGTAACTATTGAGTCTTCTAGTGAAGTATTTACAAACAAGGTCGTAAAACTTGCACAATATGGTACAACTGCAGTTTTGACAGATGGAACTGCAAACATTCAGTTTGATGAAGCAACGGGCGCAATCCTAAAACTTTGGAAATAATAAATAGATTTCATAAGGTAAAAATAAAAGAGGATTGATTGAATCAGTCCTCTTTTGTTTTTTAAGTAGAAGCGATTTTTATATTACTTCGTTTTAGAAAAATAAAACCTCGTTTTATTTTTTTAACTCTTCGTTTCGCTGGCGTAACTCTTCGTTTTAATTTTCTAAAACGAAGAGTTATTTTTCTCTCTTATTCTTTTGTTGTTTCTTCTTCAGTTTTGTCTGAATGTTTGTTGAATTCCTGATCAAGGAAAGTTTGAAGGAACTGTGTTGTAATTCCTTGTGTTATGTTGCCATCGTGAGCGATGGATATTTTGCCAGTCTGTTCGGAAACAATTACAGCAATAGCATCTGTCTGTTCTGTAATACCCAAGGCAGAACGATGCCTTAATCCCATAGACAAAGGAATATTCTGGGCATGAGAAACAGGAAGGATACATCTTGCTGCTTGTATTTTGCCATTATCTATTATTACAGCACCATCATGTAAAGGTGTATTTTTAAAGAAAATAGTTTCCAAGAGTTGAGAAGATAAATCGCTTTTGAATATTTCCCCACTTTGAATAATACTATCCAATTTATTGTCTCTGCAAAATATTATCAATGCACCTGTTAGTGTTGAAGACATGTGAGAACAAGCCTGAACAATAGCGTTTGTGTTGAGGTTTTCTGTTTCTTGTCCAGAATATTTCCAAAAGAAGAATTTCTTTCCTTTCTTTGCAAAACTTCTAGAACCGATAAGGATAAGGAATCGTCTTATTTCAGGTTGGAATATGATTATAAGGGCCATAACACCCAAAGAAACAAATTGTCCAAGTATTTCACTTAAGATTTTCATTCCCAACATGCTTACTACTTTCCAAGTAATAAACAAAGTGACAAATCCCATCAAAATACTGATTGCATTGGTACCTTTTAACAATTTGAATACAAAAAATAGTAGCATACCTACTAAAAGTATGTCTATGAAATCAAAAATGTTAAATGAAGGCAGTTCGTTTATAATGCTAAGTAATAACATAACTCTATTGTTTTATTCTTTTCCACTATTTTTATAGAGATTGTACCAAGTAAGACAATCTTTTGCAATTTTTACATCATGAACTCTTAGGATGTCTGCTCCATTTTCCAAAGCAAAAGCGTGAAGGAAAGTTGTTCCTTCCAATGCTTCCTGCGCTGAGGAATTGATTGGTTTGTAGATCATGCTCTTTCTGCTTATGCCTGTAAGGATTGGTAGAGAAAATACTTCAAATTCCTTTTGTCGTCTAAGCAATTCGTAGTTGTGCTCAACTGTTTTTCCAAAACAAAAACCAAGATCCAAAATTATATCATTTACTCCAAGTTCTCTCAGTTGTTCAATTCTTGTAGAGAAATATTTGCAAATGTCCAGAAACAGATTGTCATAATGAATTTCTTTCTGCATTCTGTCTGGAGTAGTATTTGTGTGCATAAGAATGTAAGGCATTTTTGTCTTGGCAACAGTAGTAAACAGATTTTCGTCCCATTGTCCACCAGAAATATCATTTATAATGTCTGCTCCTGCATCAAATACTCTTTCTACAACCTCACTCCATACAGTATCTATTGAAATAGGTATGTTTGGAAATCTTTTCTTTATCTCTTTGACAGCAGGGACAAGTCTGTTTATTTCTTCCTCTTTTTCTACCAGGATAGCTCCAGGTCTTGTTGAACAAGCACCAATATCTATAATATCTGCACCTTGAGAAACTATTTCTTCTGCACGTTTTATTGCATTATCCAACTTGTTGTACTTGCCTCCGTCATAAAAAGAATCATCGGTAACGTTTAATATTCCCATTACCAAAGGTTTTTCCAGAGAAAATAAATTTCCTTTGATATTTATTCTTTTATTTTTCAAAAAAGATGTATCTTTGAAACTTGAATTCATTTTAATAAAAGTATTGTTTTTGCAAAAATAAGAAATTTATGAATAATACGAGCATAGAATATGATAATGTTCTCAAAAAGTCAAGAAAACTTTTTGTAGCAAAGATGCAGGATTATGGCACTTCCTGGAGAGTGATGAGGTTGCCATCTCTTACAGATCAAATATTTATAAAAGCCAATCGTATACGTTCCATTCAGCAGAGTGGAGTGAATATGGTAGGGGAGGATTTGACAGGTGAATTCATAGCTATAGTAAATTATGGTATTATGGCTTTGATTCAGTGTGAACTGGGTACAGATACTACAGACGAAATACCACCAAAACAAGCTGAAGAATTGTATGATAAATACGCTTTTGCGACAAAAGATTTGATGATGAAGAAAAATCATGATTATGGCGAAGCTTGGCGTAGTATGAGAGTCAGTTCAATGACAGATGTTATCCTTATGAAGATAAACAGACTTAAACAGATAGAGGATAACAACGGAAAAACACAGGTAAGTGAAGGTGTGGATGCAAATTACAGCGATATAATAAATTATGCAGTATTTTGCTTGATACAACTTGGTTTGGGAGAAGAATAGTCTAAATTTCTAAAACAGCAATTTAAAATACATGGAGTCTGAAAATAAAATAAAAACATCTTTGGACTATGTCCTAAGATTTATCTTTGGGTCAGTTTTTTTGTTCTCTGGTTTTGTAAAGACTGTAGACCCTATGGGAACAGCATACAAAATAGAAGAATACATGAATGTTTTTGGCTTTCAATTCTTGGTAGATTTTGCAGGGTGGTTGCCTTTAATGTTATCTATTTTGTTGTGTGTCTTGGAGTTTATGGTTGGAGCGATGATGTTTCTGCATATTTATCGCAAACCTGCAAGGATAATTGCAACTTGTTTTATGGTATTCTTTACGATTACAACGTTGATAGATGCCTTAACTAATAAAGTTACAGATTGTGGCTGTTTTGGTGATGCTGTAAAACTAACAAACTGGCAGACATTTTGGAAGAATGTTGCATTAGATGTTGTTCTTGTTGGAATATTTTTGTTTGATACTAAGAAAAAAGAAGATTATTCTAGATTAGCCCCTTGTATTGCTTTGATAGCAATACTTTTGGGTATTACTATTTTCTCTATAAGGAACATAATGTATGAGCCAGTAATAGATTTTCGTCCTTGGAAAATAGGAAATAAGATGGCTCCAACTATAGAAGAACAGCAACCTCCTATCACATATGCTACATACAAAAATATTAAGACTGGAGAAGAAAAAGAATTTTCTATGGCAGCAGAAGGAGAAAATACTCTTATGGAGGCTTATGAAAAAGATCCTCAGTTTTCAGAACATTGGACTTATGTTGATGGTAAAAATAGGGTAGTAGGAACAAATACTGTGGCTGCAGATGGATTCTCTTTGACAGCACTTGAGAGTAGAGATGATGAGTCTTTGGAATTGCTTGGGGATACAACAGTAGATTTGTATATGTTGGCTGTGTGGAATATGGATTTGGCAAGTGATGAAGGTATGAAAAGAGCAGTTAAATACCTAGAAAAACTTACCAATACAAATTCAAATATTATATTGGTAACAGCCAGTACATCTAGCAAGTGGTTGGAATTTCAAGAAAAGTATGATTTAGGTCAATATATGTTCTATTCTTGTGACGATAAAGCTATAAAAGCTATGATAAGATCAAATCCAGGAATAGTTCATATGAAAAATACTATTGTCAAGGAAAAACTTGCTTGGAGAAATCTATCAAAATAAGATTATTTCATAGGTAAGAAAAATGTTAAAGTATATTCTCAAAAAGCTTGCATATGGTTTGCTTGTGATTTTTGGAGTAGTTACTCTAGTATTCTTTTTGTTCAATATACTGCCAGGAGATCCTGCCAGAATGATGTTGGGACAGAGAGCAGACAAAGCAAGCATTGAGATAATACATAAAGATTTGGGGTTGGATAAACCAATAGGAGTTCAATATCTAAATTATCTTAATGATATTTCTCCTATATCCTTTCATTCTACAGATGAAAATAGTAGTTATTTTCTTGATACAACAAAATATACCTCTTTTATTACTCTCGTATCAGTATCAAATTCTAAAATAATAGCAAAGAAACCATATTTGAGGCGTTCTTATCAATCTAAGAGAGGCGTTAACGAGATACTTGCAGAAGCATTTCCTAATACTATTATTTTAGCATTGGCAAGTATATTGTTTGCATTTGTTATTGGAGTGATACTTGGAAGTTTTTCTTCTTTGTATGTAAATACTTGGGTAGATAGGACTATTCAAGTTGTTACTTCTATGGGAATGTCCTTGCCTTCTTTCTTTGCAGCTATATTGATAGCCTGGATTTTTGCATTTGTCCTTTCAGATGTAACAGGATTGTCTATGTTTGGCTCGCTGTATGTAGTAGATGAAATGGGCGAGGGAGAACATATCTGTTTGAAAAATCTTATACTTCCAGCCCTTACTCTTGGAATAAGGCCTTTGGCTGTGATTACAGAATTGACTAAGAGTACAATGACAGAAGTGTTTTCTCAGGATTATATAAGAACAGCAAAGGCAAAAGGTTTATCTACCTTTAAGATTATTTATCATCATGCATTGAAGAATGCATTGAATCCAGTGATAACAGCTGTAAGCGGATGGTTTGCTTCTTTGATTGCTGGTGCTGTATTTGTGGAATATATTTTTGATTGGAAAGGAGTTGGGGTTGTTATTGTTGATTCTTTGGAAAAATATGATTTTCCTGTTGTAATGGGTTCATTGCTAATAATTTGTATATTTCTTGTTATTATAAATATATTGACGGATATTTTGTACGGAGTGCTTGATGCAAGAATAAGAATGAAATAAATTGTTGTTAGGTAACTTGTTGATTTATAAGGGAGAAAATGCTATTTTGAAATTTTTTTTGTAGATTTTTTTAAGTTTTGGCTCGAAATTTGAAGATAAATTACTATCTTTGCAAGCCGATAAGAAGACGTAGTTTTAGAAGAATCTTAGAACATAGAACAAATGAAGAACAAAAAGAGTTTTTTAATGATGGTTATTGCGATGTTGTTGTGCTTTACAACAATGGCTCAACCACCAAAACCACCAACAGGAGCATCTAATTCTCCAATGGGGTTTACAGGTACAAATCAAGAAAGACATGCAACATATTCTATTTGGAGAGTTGCACCAGTAGGAACTTCTACAATTATGATGTTGGTCCTTGGTGGAGGTTTTCTTGCCTTAGGAGTTGCAAAGAATACAAAAATTAAAGATCAAACAGAGAATTAAAAAAGTATTTTTTATAAAAATAATATAGCGTCTCAATTTTGAGGCGCTATTTCTTTTTATAATTCTTGTTACTGAAAACTATTATTTAAAGTCTTTGCCTTATTTGATTTGTTGCTGTGTATTCAACAGCACCTATAGTTGGAGGATCATTTCTTAATACTCCATAAATGTCAAAAGCAATCAAAGAATTCCAAACTCCATTGCCAGCATCAATAAGTGGTGAATTTTCCATAGGATGAAGATCGTTGTTTGTAGGATCTGCAAATAGAGGATCAATATTGAATATACAGTTGGAGATGTTAGCACTTGAAGAGTTTAAAGAAGATGTTTTTAATAGGCAATGGTCAAAACTATAATTAGAATGAATTCCATCGTCAATAAGATCAAATTCTATTTCATCTCCAGCAAGTGTTCCATAAATGACAGTATTGTAGAACTCTGCTCTTGTAATAGGTCTTATTTGTATTTCATGACCTATGCTTTCATACCAGTCGTTCATAAATACTGTAGCTCTTTTTCTTGATGTGTCATAAAACCAATAGTTGGCAAAAGTACAATTGATGAATCTGTAGCTACCTCCAATAGTAAGAGCAAGACTATAATTGCCTGTGTTTTGAATTATAAGGTTTTCAGCTTCTATTGTTGCTCCTTGTGAATAAAGTCCTACATTTGAACAATTTTGTATAAATGAATTGCTTATATGAATAGTTGGATTATTCGTAACACAAGAGTCAACTTGAATACCATTGAACGCATTTTTTATGACAACATTATCCAATACATTATCCATACTGCCAGCCCAAAACCAAATTTTACCCCATTGTCCAGGAATATCTGAATATCTATCCTGGTGTCTAAGTGATGTGAACTTCACTGGAGCATTGGTAGTTCCTTGAGCTTGCAAACTTCCTCCAGTATAAACCCAGAAGTCTGCTCCACTGGCCATATAAATATTTGTTCCACTTTGTAGATTTAGAGTGAAAGCGCTATCAACTACGCAGGTGCCAAGTATAACATGTGGCTTGTCTGTTCTCCAGGTAACATTGTTTCCACTAACATCTACTCCACAGTCAGTTCCTCCTTCATTAACTAAAGAATAGGGTATTTGGTTATCTCCATTGCCTAGTACGTGACTAGGTTTATGGAAATACGCATCCTGTCCGTAAGCCATAAGTTGAACATATTGCTCCTTGTCGTTGAAAGATAGTATAATAGAGTCTTGAATTAAAAGAGGATTGTTTTGATTATTAGGCTCTAGTTCTACACGGACAAAGATAAATATACTATCTTTTGCAGCTATCTCTATATCTTTTGCTACTAAAGATGTATCTCCATCAACATTCAGCCTAAAATAAGATGAATTTCCACCACCCAAAGTTATTCTGTCAATCTTTATAGGAGAATTCTCAGGATTGAATACTCTTATTTGCTTAGTTATAGAGCCAACAGTTGTAAATATAGTATCAAAACTTAAAGTGTCAGAAGAGAACTTTAGGTTTATTGAAGAATCTGTTGCGAAATCTTCATCTTCTACGCAAGAAGTGAAAAGTATGTTTGGCAAAACAATGCTTAAGATTGCTAATAATAAAATGTAAATTCTCTTCATTTTGAGTCTAGTTTTGAAATATTGTTATGTTTTTAGAAATAAAGGTCTCTTTGACCATTATTTATTTCTTTCAAGTTAGCTTCTATTTTTGGTATAAGTTGCTTTTGGTCATATTCAGCAAGCATATCCTTTATCAATTTCATTCCTTTAGCTTGAGTGTCTGGATGAGCGAAATCGTTAAGGTATTCTTGGAAAGTGAATATTGCATTTGGAAGGCAGTATTGTTTTATCAAACCAGGTTTTGCCAAATCCATAAAGTCTTCACCTACTCTGCCTTTTCTGTAACATCCAGTGCAGAAAGATGGAATATAACCTTCATCTATGAAAGAGTTTATTACATCTTCCATCTCTCTATGATCACCCAATTCAAATTGAGAACCTGTTCCTTGCTCATCTTCTGAGTATGCGCCAGGGTTTGTTTTGCTTCCTGCACTTATCTGGCTGATACCATAGTTGATAAGTTCGTTTCTCATAGCAGAATTTTCTCTTGTAGAAAGTATCATTCCTGTGTAAGGTAATGCGATTCTTATAATGGCAACCAGTTTTTTGAAATCTTCATCATTTACTGGATTTGGAACATGTTCTGCATCTGGGGCACCCAAAGCTGGTTCCATTCTTGGAATGCTGACAGTATGAGGACCGCAACCGTAACATTCTTCCAAATGTTTTGCGTGCTCCATCATAGCCAATACTTCAAATCTGTAATCTCCAAGACCAAACAAAGCACCAATGCCAACGTCATTTATTCCACCTTCCTGAGCTCTATCCATGACGGTAAGTCTGTACTCATAGTCAGCCTTTGGTGTGCCAGCAGGATGGAATCGTTTGTATAGAATAGGATCGTAAGTTTCTTGGAAACAAACGTATGTACCAATTTTCTCATCGTGAAGTCTAGCAAAGTCCTCTACTTCCATTGGTGCAAGCTCTACGTTGATTCTTCTAACATAGTCTCTGCCGTTATGTTCTCTTACTCCGTAGGTTCTGCGGATTGCCTCGCACATATAATCAGTACCGTTCTTATTGTTCTCTCCACAGATAAGCAACACTCTCTTATGTCCCTGTTTTAGTAGGGCAGAGGTTTCCTGCTCAATCTCTTCCATAGTAAGAATTTTTCTCTTGATAAGTTGGTTGTCCTTACGGAAAGAGCAATATGTACAATTGTTGCAACATACGTTGCCTGTGTAGATAGGAGCGAAAAGAACAAGACGTTTGCCGTAGATTTCAAGCTTGACTTGATGAGCGACATTCATTATTTGTTGAATCTGTACTTTATTCTCAACTCTTAATAGTGTGGCAACATCTTCTAAATTAAGGCCTTTTAATTTTAAGGCTTTGTTTAAAATATCATTTATTTCACTTTGTTGGGGCTCTTTTCCATCCAATAGTGAGTATAATTTGTCTCTATCAATGAAAACTTTATTTCTTTTTTCTAAATTCATTTTTGATAACGCCTTTAAAAATATTGGAATACCAATCTTGTAAAAAATATTTTGCAAAGTTAGTATTTTAAAGTGAAAAAAACAATAGTTAAAACATAAG
>JAGHSX010000059.1 GCA_018065645.1 Candidatus Scybalousia scybalohippi | reverse complement strand
TAGTATTAATCTTTGTTCCTATCATTTCTATATTCACATTTTATATCTATATGATTTATGGCACTCATTCTTGGGATGAGGGAGGTACACATATTTCATGTGAGGAAAACCCTATTACTCATAAAATGGTGTTGATAGAAAAAACTGTTATCAGGAATGGTGAGAAAGTTAAAATTGATGGTTCTGATAGTGAATGCACTTTATAAGCTAATAAAAATCAATTAGTTATTTAACTGGGAAATAGTGTAATATTTTCTATAGGCGAAAAAAAAGCAGGTCGGCAAACCTACTTTTTTCTCATTGTTTAACAAATACTTAAAGCATCGGTAAACGCAAATTCGATACTTGTATTTTACCGATGTTTTGAGCATTTGCAACATATTGGACGTTGCAAACATGCATGATGGTCAATTTTTAGCAGATTTTTATAAAAAAATTCCTCATAAGCCTTATTCAACAGATGATTTGGGCTATACCTTTATTAGTCCAAAAGAAATTGCGATTAAGAAAAGATACTTACAACATAATCCACCTTGTAAGGTAGTTTTCCTCGTCTTTGATGTAGATTGCCATGATGCTGTATTGGCATGGTTTGATGTTGGTTTGCCTATGCCAAACTGGACAAGTCAAAATCCTGAAAATGGACATGCTCATCTAGGCTATGAGCTAAAGTTTCCAGTTACTACAACCTCAGCATCAAAACAGAAAATTATTGAATACTTAGCTGTAATTGAAGCAGGTATGGCAAGAAAATTGGGTGCTGATGTCGGTTATAGCGGATTACTTACTAAAAATCCTTGTCATTCTTATTGGCGTACAACTATCTGGACAAGACAAACCTACGAACTTAACTATTTAGCTGATTTTATAGATCTCAAGCCACTTCTTCCTAAAGAACAAGGTAGTGGACTGGGAAGAAACTGCACTGTATTCGATATTGTCCGTAAATGGGCTTATAAAGCGATTAGAGATTATAGAGGGAGTACTTTTGATAACTGGCATGCTGCTGTATTAAAAGAATGTCTTAGTGTGAACAGTGCCTTTACACAGTCTTTACCTTATACAGAAATAAAAGCAACAGCTAAAAGTATTGCCAAGTATTGTTGGCAAAAAGACTCGTATTACTATCAGGAATTCATTGATCGTCAGACTAGGAAAGGAAGTTTAGGGGGGAAAAAAAGTAATTCTTCCAACGGAGGAAAAGCTAAATCACTTAAATATGCAAAAAAAAGAGATGAAGCAGTTTTATTACACTTAGAGGGTAAATCAATAAGGCAAATTGCTTCTTTGATAGGGGTATCAAAGTCATCAGTGGCTAATTGGATAAATCAAAAGAATGGATAAATTTATAGTTGTAGATGTGGAAACAGCTAATGCAAATTTAAGCTCAATTTGCCAAATAGGAATAGCAGTTTTTGAAAATGGGGAGTTAATAGAGACTTGGGAGACTTTAGTTAATCCAGAAGATTATTTTGATGGCTTTAATGTTTCTATTCATGGGATAGATGAGCAAGCAGTAAAAGATGCACCAACAATTTCTCAGTTAAAAGATAAAATAGATAGCTATTTTAAAGGCAATCTAGTTTGTTCTTATAGTTTCTTCGATAAAAATGCGTTTTCGCATCATTTAGATTTACATGACATTCGTTGGTTAGATATTACTAGAGTTGTAAGACGAGTTTGGGATGAATTTTCAAAATCAGGCTATGGGCTTTCTAATATATGTAAAAAGAAGAAAATTAAGTTAACTCAACATCATAATGCCTTAAGTGATGCAATCAGTGCAGGGTTAGTTCTTTTAGAAGCTCTTAGTTCAACTAGTTTGAGCATAGATGAAATAGAAAAAATAGCTACAGCAAAACCAATTAAAAGAATTTCACTTGAGGGTGCTGAAACTGGAAAATGGTTCGGTGAAGTATTGGTCTTTACTGGAGAGTTAAGTGTAAGTAGGAAACAAGCTGCACAAATAGCTTCGGAAGCAGGTTTTGAAATAAGTGCAGGAGTAACAAAAAAAACTACTTTTATTGTTAAAGGGTATCAAGATTCAACAAAATTGAACGGTAAAGAAATTAGTAGTAAAGAGCAAAAGGCATTAGATCTAATTAGCAAAGGACACAGCATAACGCTCTTATCTGAAAGTGATTTTTTAAGTCTCGTTAGTTAATTTTAGTGTCCAAGTGCAAGCCTAAATCAGATAACAGCGCTTTTGCTGTTATCTTTTTCCCTTTACTGCATTTTAATAGTTTCTATAACTCTAATATTTTTAGTGTTCTCTAAATCTTCAAAGAACTTAATGTTTATTCTTTTAAATAATTTCAGAAACTCTACAAGACTTATTTCTTTTGTATAAGCTTTAACTTCTGGAAACTTTTTATTTGTTCTTTTACCTTTTTCATCTCTCTCTACCATTCCAGTATAGATAGTTAAACTGACAGTAACTTCTTCGTACTCCGTATCTATATCCGCTTTAACACCTAATATGTGCTCATCTCCAATCTATTTTTAAAAGTGTAAAGCAATATCTTTATGTTGATCATCTAAAGATATTGAACCTTTCCAATCGTTATATTTCGTAGATGCGATAGTTGATTCTGTAACTTTTTTCATACTTATACCTATGTATTTCATTTCCATTCCTGTTTATATTAATATAATAAGCCAGCACACACAAAGGGGACTTTCTTCGCTTCGCTCGAAATCCCTTTGTGCAACTGGATCAGGGGCTTTGCCCCCGATACCCCCAACAACAGCAAAAGCGAAAAATTAAAATTTTCCTCTTTTCCTGTTTTAAAGGTAGTGAAGATATGAAAAGTAAAAGTTTGATTGATGTGACTAAACAAATGATTTCAGATCACGTTGATGCTGCAACAGATCCAGATCATCCTTTAAATGTAAATATGGAAAGAAGTCTTAAAAAAGAACAAGAACTTTTAGAGAAAAGAACTAAAGAAATCAAAATTCGTTTAACAAATGATGAGCATGAAAAGTTATTAAAAAATTGTACAAAGGCAAGTCTAGCGACTTGGATGCGTGAAGTATGTTTAGGAGAAAAACAACCTAAGCGTAATCAAGTCCGTGAAGTAGATCCTCAACTGCTTAGACAACTTGCAGGTATAGGAAATAACTTGAATCAGATTGCTCGGTTATTGAACCAACATAACCAAAATCCAAGTTCAGTACTAAATAATGTGGATGTTATTACTGCATTAGCCAGTATTGAACGTGAATTACAGAGATTGCACGATGATCATAAAAATACATAGTCGTGGCATAGGTTCTGGTAATGGGCCTATTGATTATCTTCTAGGTAAGGACAGAGATCGTGAGGATGCACGTTTAGATCGTGGTGATCCTGAACAAATGATTCGTTTGATTGATAGTAGTAACTACGCTCAAAAATATACTTCTGGTGTTTTATCTTTTGCTGAAAGAGATTTAGAAGAACATCAAAAGCAAGAGATTATGGATAGCTTTGAACGAGTTCTATTACCAGGACTCGATAAAGATCAATATTCCGTTCTTTGGGTTCAGCATCAAGATAAAGATCGCTTAGAACTTAATTTTGTTGTTGCCAATGTTGAGTTACAGAGTGGTAAACGCTTACAGCCTTATTACGATAAGGCAGATAGACCACGCTTGAATGCATGGAAAAACTTAGTAAATGACCACTATCAACTACATGATCCTAATGATCCATTAAATAAACGTGAGTTATGTACTCCAAATGATTTACCCAAACACAAGCAACAAGCTTCTCAAGCCATTACAGATGGGCTATTACGTGTAGCTCAAGATGGGCGTATTCAGAATCGAGAAGATGTGATCACAACCTTAGAAAATGCAGGATTTGAGATTGCTAGGACGACACCAAAATCAATAAGTATTAAAGACCCTGATGGGGGTAAAAATATTCGTCTTAAGGGAATGATCTATGAGCAAAATTTTAGATTTGGCAAAGAGCTTCGAGGAGAAATCGAGCGAGCAAGTGAAAGATACCGAGAAGATCGTGGAATCCGAGTTCAAGAAGCACGAACTACGCTTGATCGCCTTGTTGAACGAAAACGAGAAAGCAATCAGTTCCGCTATCAACGAACAGAATCAACGTATACGCCCGATTATATTAAAAACATGGATGATCGTATCCATAGGTATAGTTACAGCGATAGCCCTAGCATGGGGTATTCTGATGTATCAAAGCCACAAGATCAGCAAGAATGCAGAATTAATATCGCAACAGAAAGCTCAAATTCAGCAACTAACAGACGCAGGGGGGAATTTGATAACAACGAGCTGTCTAGACAGCAAAAATCGCAAGAGATTGTGTATTCAGATGAATACTCAAGCAGGGAGTTGGAAAGGTGGTTATCTAGTGCCAATGGGGTATTAATTAATGACAGAACTCGAAAAGCACTTACTAAAAGCCTTAGAGCAAGCACAGGCACAACAACAGCGCAGGGAAACCAATTTGATACGGATGTTCGAGAGTACCAAGCAGGACAACCACAGCGTCAAGGAAGCATTCAAGAGCTTGTTAGCGGATATCAGCGAAGCAGATCAGAGCAGAAACGCCAATTTGAGCAAGTTAGTCAGGCTTGTGAACAATTTGAGCGATCAGTTAGAGGACTTCAAAACACAAAACACGAACTTAACCAAGCAATTACAAGTGCTAGAAATGCAAGTGTCGAAGCTCAAAAAATAAATGAAAAGACACATGGTTACAGCAGTGGTATGCGTTTTGGTCGGTGAATATAGAACAGCACTTGTGTACTGTTCTATTTTTTATTTTAAAAACCACTAGAAGCCTTTGGAATATAAATATTTAGCTCACAATTAGGGATTTTCTTTTGAAGTTCAATATATTTTTCACCAATTTGGTTTCGTTTAGCTGTTTCTGAATTAGCAAACGAGATAGGTTTAATTTCTTCTTGATACTTAGTTCTTAAATCTTTACATGCTTTATCGTTATCTAAAGCTTTTTTTGCATCCTCATCGCTAATTTTTGAATATTTATTATTCATAATGCGAAGTACTTTACCATCATCGGATAGGTTGAAAGGTACAACAGTCAAGCCATTATTAACGCCTAAACCATCTTTCTCAGTTTTTTCTAATACTTGTTCTTTCTTGGATTTACCTAATAAATCAGTTGTTTGAAATATATTTTCGTTTACCAAGTAGGTATCTTTATCTTCTTTACGAATTTCTAGAATTTTTTGACGTTTTGAATCATCAAGTTGCCAATAGCCTACATATTTATCATAAGGCTTAGAACAAGCTACAAGTGTTAAGGCGATCAAAGACAGTAAAATTATTCTCATAAATATTGCTCTTTTAAATAAATTAAGAACGAAAACTACATCACAAAAAATGTAATAAAGCTACTTATAATATAGACTGTTTTATTATTTTGGCGTACATTATGTTTACTAAAGAACGCTATATGTAAAACATAGGTGAACAAATGGGAACAACAAATTTTAATCTCCGACTTGAGCAAGATTTGCGAGATCGAGCATTTCCAGTGTTTGAACGTTATGGTTTGAGTGCATCGCAAGCATTTAAATTATTTTTAACCCAAGTTGCTGAAACGAATAAAATTCCTTTGTCTTTTGACTATGCAGAAGATGAAGATGTGCCAAATAGTGTGACTAGAAAAGCCTTATCAGAAGCTAGAAATAGAACAGACTTTTCAGAAGCCTATGCAACACCTGAAGAATTTATGAAAGCAATGCAAGACTTAGCCAATGCGTAAAATACTCGCTGAAAGTCAGTTTAAACGAGATATTAAAAAGCAGTTTTTAGAGCTAATCACCCCTGCATGGGCGGAAGTTTTACATTGTCTTTGTAACGACCTCGATTTACCTGAAAAATATTGTGATCATGGGCTTTCGGGTGAATGGGATGGTTTTAGAGATTGTCATGTAAAGCCTGATTTAGTTTTAATTTATGCTAAACAAGAGGATTGTTTACAGTTGGTACGGATAGGCAGTCATTCTGAACTATTTGGCAAACGTAGAAATAAATAGAACTGTTATGTCATATAGAAAAATATTTGTTTGGATTTTAGTATTAATCTTTGTTCCTATCATTTCTATATTCACATTTTATATCTATATGATTTATGGCACTCATTCTTGGGATGAGGGAGGTACACATATTTCATGT
>JAGHSX010000048.1 GCA_018065645.1 Candidatus Scybalousia scybalohippi | reverse complement strand
GAATAAACTAAAACAAATTTTCAAAATACTATTCATTTTTTTGATATTTTTGTCACTATCTTCATGTGTAGAAGATGAAGAAAAACATTATACTAATTTGCCAGCTGATGAGATGCCTCATATTGATTGGACAACTGCCATCAATACTGATAATCCTTACGATAATATAGGACATGAACACAATGTCTGTTTGGATTCATTGAACAGACATATAGATGTAAGCGACGTGGAAACTCCACAAGGATTGGAAACAATGCTACATGCTTGTATAAACTATGTAAAAACTCAATTAGAATCAGATACTACATCTTTTTATTCTACAACTAAGATGTTTGTTGATGATATGGACAGTTGTTTCTTTAATTTTATTGATAGATTTTATTATCTAGGAGATACTATTGCTCCAGGAGAGAATCAAGCAATTAAGCAAGTGGTTTTGGATGTTATTGATATGACTATGAATCGAGATTCTTTAGATTATGATGAACTTAAAAATTATATAGAGCAAAAAGAGTCTTATCTAATAGATAATATGTTAGTATCTAGATGGTTTAAATTTTTGAGATTTACTGCAACCTTAAGGTATTCTTTGTCTTATTGGGATAAATATTCTGCTCAGAAAAATGAAATGAAAGCAATATCATCTATAGCAGATGCGTTGGCAACTAGTGTTTTCGGAGCTAAGTTGGGTGCTATAGTAAGTAAATATGTTCAAGAAAAAAACAAGAAAAGAAATAATATCTCCATCTCTATAGAGAATGATACGCCTTTAGTAAATTTCTAATTTTAACATAAAACAATGTAAACTTATGCAAAAAAAGAAAAAGCAATTAGGACTAGCACTTGTATTGATATTGTCGTTATGTATTAGTACAAGTTATGCACAAGAACAATCGGTGGTAGAAACTACTAGTATGGAATCGACAGAATTTTATTCTTCCTTAAATGTTTCGGGGTTAGAAGGATCTTGTAGTCCAGATTTTTTACAAACCAAATAAATTAGAATAACTATGAAAAAGACAAATTTTTTAGTAGTGGTAATATTTTTATTATCCATAACACGAGTATCAGCACAAGGAATTGATTACAATGGAGATACTATTATCTTAGATTATAGTAATTATGACACATTGTATTTATATCATAACCCAGATTTAGCACATGATGATACATTTAATGTGAATGGGTGCTTTATGAATTATCAAGTACCTGCGCCTCCTAAGTATAACGACCCAACAAATGTTAGGTATTCTAATTCTTATCAACAGCACTTACATCCATCTGAACAAGACCCTGTGACAGGAGAATGGGGTATACCTTACACCTTCATTTTTAGCAGTGGACAATCAATGCTTGGTAGAAACAATTATTATCCAGAGGGATTTGGTCAACCATTCCATCTAGAAGATTCAGTGTATATCATAGGGGTAGCAGCTAGAGTAGGCGGTGTTGGTACTGCATACGAATCTCCAAATCTTCTTTTTAGATTATTTGATAATGAACTATCAACTGAAATAGCAACATCAACCTATCCTATAAGCGTAACCGCAAGTCCTGTATATGACACAACACCTCTTAAAGCATGGTTTTTTGTTCCACTTACAGGAGAACCTCTTAAAGTAGATGAAAGATTTAGATTAAAAGATTTTGTTATAGCCGCTGATGAAGGAGGAGCTGGTCAACCTTGTATTTATCTTTATCAACACACTTGTAGTATCTTTGATACAGTATGGCAAGACACTCTTATAGGTTGTCAAGCGCAATACTCTCCATATATCAAAAAAGGTGGAGAATGGAAAACCTTTGCAGAAGACACAATCTATTTCTTCTGGCAGAAGATGTGTATAGAATGGTTTCCTATCATCTATTCTCCAAGAATGGAAAGTAACGATAGTGGTTTAGAAGAACTAGCACAGGAAAGTTTCTCTATCTTTCCTAACCCAGCAAAAGAAGAGATAACTATTGAAAGTCCATACGAGATAGAAAGAATAGAAATAAGTAATACACTTGGAGTAACTCAAAAGAGTTTGAAGGTAAAAGGAAACAAAGTTACTGTTACAATATCGGATTTAGATAAAGGAACATATCTTGTTTCTATAAGAACTTCGGAAGGAAATCATACCAAGAAGATTGTTAAGGAATAAAGAGAAAAAAAGTATAGCCGTTCAGTTGTTGAACGGCTATTTCTTTATTATCAATGAAAAAATGTTCCCTTATTTTACTGGAAGATGAAACTTCATTGTGTCGAGAGTGAGAAGGTCTATGGTAAACAAAGTATCTTTCATTACTTCTCCAATACCTGTTGCTATCTTTACAGCTTCGTTTACCTGTAAGGAAGCAATCACAGAAGGCAAGACGCCAAGAACGCCTTTGTTTATGTTTCCTTGTTTGACCAATGCTTCTTCATCAGGGTATAGGGTGCGGTAGGTTGAGGCAGGTTTTTTGTAGTTGAATACACACATCTGACCTTTTGTGTCGCCTATAGTACCATATATGAAAGGTTTGTTGAGTTCTTCACAGACGTCATTGATAAGATACCTTGCAGAGTAGTTGTCTGTAGCGTCAAGAATAATGTCATATTTGGAGATAATCTCATGTGCATTCTCTTTTGTAAGAAAACATTCGTAAGTCTCTATCTTTACGTTGGAGTTAAGACGTTTTAGACTGGATTCTGCCAGCAAAACTTTGCTTTTGCCCACCTCATCTTCACGATAAAGCACCTGCCTTTGCAGATTATGCGTAGCAACAGTATCTTTATCCATTATTCCTACAGTTCCAAATCCAGCTGCTACGAGATAAACTCCTGCTACGCTGCCAAGACCACCCATGCCTACTACAAGGACTTTGGTTTGTTTGAGTTTTTCCTGTCCTTCCTCTCCAAACTCTGGCAGCACTATCTGTCTGGCATATCTCTGTATTTCTTCTTCTAAAAGCATTATATTGTTTTTATTTGATGCTGTTTTTAAAAAAATAAAAACATATAGACTGCCAACAAGGAGCAATCTATATGTTTGTTTATTTTAGATTATTAGTTTAGACAACGATCCCAATCTTTGTAGATAACGTCATAGCCTTGTGCTCTAATCATAGATTCCATCTCTTTTGGAGTGCGGTCATCGTTGATGTGGAACTGTTCAAGGTTTTCGTTAGGGTGAGCATAGCCACCTGGATCTGTTCTTGAGCCTGCGCTTATGCTAGTTACTCCAAGGGTTACAAAGTGGTTTCTCATGTTTTGTGTCTCACGAGTTGACATTGCAATCTCTACATCGTTGTCAAATATACGGAATGCCCACAATGTTTGAGCAAACTGCTTTTCGCTCATAAGGAAGTTTGGTTGATAGCCTCCAGTAGCAGGACGCATTCTTGGGAAAGAAACACAATATTTCTGTTGCCAGTAATTCTTTTCCATAAATGCTAAATGCATTGCAAGGTAAACCATCTCTGTTCTCCATTCTTCCAGACCTATCAAAGCACCCATGCCTATCTTGTGAATGCCAGCCTTTGCTACTCTTTCTGGAGTTCCAAGTCTCCATTTGTAGTTGCTCTTCATTCCTTTTGGATGGTAGTGTTTGTAACGTGCTTCGTTGAATGTCTCCTGGTAAACATACAATGTGTTTGCGCCAGCCTGCACCAGTTTTTCGTATTCTTCAGTCTTCATAGGAAAGACCTCAAGGTTGATAGCAGAAAAATGTGGACGGCAAATATCTATTGCGTGTTTTATGTAATCCACTCCTGCTACCCTTGGAAATTCTCCAGTAAGAAGCAATACGTTGTCGTATCCAAGGCTTTTGATAACCTTTACCTCTTCCAGTATTTCCTCATCGTTAAGTGTCTTGCGGGCAATATCGTTGTTGTGATTGAAACCACAATAGATACAATGGTTGCTGCAAGCATTGCTTAAGTACATGGGAATATACAAAGACATCACCTTGCCAAATCTTCTTTGTGTGATTTCTCTGCTCATGTGAGCCATAGTTTCAAGATAAGGCTCTGCAGCAGGAGAAATCAAAGCTTTGAAGTCTTCAAGGTTAAGACTTTCTTTGCTCAAAGCTTTTTGTACGTCCCTGTCTGTTTTTGCGTAGATGCTCTTGGTAACATCGTCCCAGACAAGGTCTTTTATTGTATCATAGAATTCTATCATTGCTTTTGCTCCTTATTCGGTGATTTGTCCTTTGTTAGAAACCTCACGAGAGATTCTCATAGCACAGAAATTAGGTCCACACATTGTGCAGAATGGAGTATGTCTTATCTTTTCTACTCCGTAGTATTCCATAGCACGTTCTGGGTCTATACTTAGGTTGAACTGGTCTATCCAACGGAATTCAAATCTTGCTTTACTCAAAGCGTTGTCTCTTTCCATAGCAGCAGGGTGTTGCTTAGCTATGTCGGCAGCGTGAGCAGCTATCTTGTAAGTCATGATACCATTTCTTACGTCTTCTTTGTTTGGAAGGCCAAGGTGTTCTTTTGGAGTTACGTAGCAAAGCATTGCTGTTCCATACCAGCCTATCATAGCTGCACCTATAGCAGAAGTTATGTGGTCGTAGCCTGGAGCGATGTCTGTAGTAAGAGGTCCAAGTGTGTAGAAAGGAGCTTCGTGACACCATTCTATCTGCTTGTCCATGTTTTCTCTTATCTTGTGCATTGGAACGTGACCAGGACCTTCTATCAATACTTGTACATCATGCTCCCATGCTTTCTTACAAAGTTCTCCCATAGTCTTAAGTTCTCCAAACTGAGCTTTGTCGTTGGCATCGTGGATACTTCCAGGACGAAGACCATCACCTATAGAAACAGCTACGTCATATTCTGCAAGTATCTCACAGATTTCATCCCAGTGTGTGTAAAGGAAGTTTTCTTCGTTGTGTTCTTTCATCCATTTAGCCATGATAGAACCGCCACGAGAAACTATACCTGTAAGTCTTTCTGCAACATAAGGAAGATGTTCCAGAAGAAGACCGGCATGAATAGTGAAATAGTCCACACCTTGCTCACATTGTTCTATCAATGTGTCACGATACATCTCCCAAGTAAGATCTTCAGCCTTGCCATTAACTTTTTCCAAAGCTTGATAGATAGGAACAGTACCCATAGGAACAGGACAGTTTCTTATAATCCACTCTCTTGTCTGGTGAATGTGTTTTCCTGTAGAAAGATCCATTAAAGTATCTCCACCCCAGCGAGCACTCCACATACTTTTTTCAACTTCTTTTTCTATATCAGAGCCAAGAGCAGAGTTTCCTATGTTTGTGTTTATCTTTACAAGGAACTTGCTTCCTATAATCATAGGTTCTGCTTCTGGGTGGTTAGGATTGCAAGGAATGGTTGCTCTACCAGCTGCTACTTCCTGACGGATAAATTCTGGAGTGATGTAAGAATCTTTATCATCTTTGCCAAGGTTTTCTCTAATAGCTATGTATTCCATCTCAGGAGTGATGACACCTTTTCTGGCTAAAGCCATTTGAGTGAAAGCTTTTCCTTTCTTAGCTTTCTTTGGCAAGTTGTGGATAGGGAACATAAATGGTTTTAGTTCCTCATCGTTGATTTGTTCGTTGGTATATTTTGAGGTGAAAACAGATAATTGCTCAAAGTTGTCATCATCTTTATGCCAAGCTTCACGTATACGAGGCAGACCTTTTTTTACATCTACTGTTACTTCTGGGTCTGTGTAAACACCACTTGTATCATATAGGTTGATAGTTCCATTTGAATAGTGTTTGCCTTCTATTACTGTGTCAGTAAGTTTTACCTGACGCATACCAACACGGATAGGGAACATTTTGCCCTCTACATATATTTTTTTTGAATTGTTAAATGAATTGCAATTCTCTTTTTGTTCGCTCATAATAAGTCTTGTTTTATATATTTGTTTACAACATATCTACATTAGCTTGTTCTTCATCAAGAAAAGCAGTCAATGGAGATGTAGCTTTAGCTACAAAACTTGTAGTTCCAAGTCCTGCAAGGAAAGCTTCTCTACCAGCTTCAATAGCTTTGGCAAAAGCTCTGGCCATCATTATAGGATTGTCTGCAATAGCAATGGCTGTGTTTATCATACAAGCATCTGCTCCCATTTCCATAGCTTCTGCAGCGTGAGAAGGTGCACCTATTCCAGCGTCAATTACTACAGGCACGTTGCTTTGTTCTATGATTATTCTAAGAAGGTCTTTGTTTCTTATACCTTTATTTGTTCCTATAGGAGAAGCCAAAGGCATGACAGTAGCAGCTCCTGCTTCTTCCAATTGTTTACATGCTACAGGATCTGCCTGCATATAAGGAAGAACGATAAATCCTTCTTTTACCAGCATTTCTGTTGCTTTCAAAGTCTCTCTTACATCTGGAAGAAGATATTTAGCATCTGGGTGAATCTCTAGTTTTACCCAGTTTGTTCCTAAAGCTTCTCTACTCATCTTGGCAGCAAATACAGCTTCCTCTGCATTTCTAACGCCAGAAGTATTAGGAAGAAGAACTATGTCATTTGGAATGAAATCCAGCATGTCTTCACTTGCGCTGTCTTCTGTATTCAATCTCTTTAGGGCAGAAGTTACTATTTGAGCACCACTTTCTTTTATGGCTTGCTCCATAACTTTGTTAGATGGAAATTTTCCTGTGCCTATTATAAGACGAGAAGAAAATTCCTTATCACCTATCTTTAAAAAATCAGTCATAATCTTTATTGTTTTTTATTAAAAAATCTCTTTTATTTCTCTCATTGTCTGCAATGGTTCTTCACTTTCTAGAATTACAGAAGAAAGTGCCACGCCATAGATGTTTGTTGCTTTCAAATCTTTTAGATCATCTACTCTTATTCCACCAATAGCATAGATAGGAATGCTTAAATCCCGACTTTCCAAAGCTTGGGTGATTTTTTGATATCCTTCTAGGCCAAGAATAGTGCTGAGGTTCTTCTTTGTAGTAGTAAATCTGAAAGGGCCTAAACCTATGTAGTCACTTCCACCGCCAAGAGCTGTGAGCACATCTTCAAGAGTATTGGTGGTAGAACCAAGAATCATATCCTTTGGAACTATCTTTCTGGCTTGAGAAAGAGGCATGTCGTTTTTGCCAATATGAACTCCGTCAAACAATCCTGTATCCAACAGATGTACTCTGTCATCAATGGTAAGTATTGCTCCGACTTTATCACATTCCTGTCTTAAAACTTTTGCTACTTCCAAAACTTCAGCATCAGAGGCATCTTTCATTCTTAATTGAATAAATCTTATTTCTCCCTTTAATGCAAGTAAGCCAGACTCAAGATAAGAATACTTCTCATTTTGATGGGTTATGAACATAGTCTTATCCCAAGCCCAGATGTCTGAAAGAACTGCAAAAGAAGAAAAGCCTATATTTCTTAGTTCTTCAAATTTCTCTCTTGTAACTCCTCCAAGGGCTACACATTTACTATTGAGAACATTTCTTGCAAACAGATTTTTAAGTTCTTCTTTTGTGAAAGCACTTTGGTAGCCTTTCTTACTTATACTGTCGTAGATAGGAGAGAGGAAACAATAGTCGCATTCTTTCTCTCTTGCAATAAATTCCTCCACACTATGACAAGAAGCAGAAACTCTCTTGCCAGTAATGTTTGGAGAAAGAGTAGGATTGCTTTTGTTTAGATGAACTCCTCCAATATTCATTTCCATGCTTAACTCGTGGAAAGAATGCAGAGAAAGTCTTTCTCTTATCTCCACAGAAAAATAGGAAAGATAATTTCTCATCTCTTCCAAAGAAAAGTCAGGCTTTCTTATGTGAAAGTAATCAACTTTTCCTCTGGAAAGAAGGTCAACGATTCTTGCCTGCTCGTTCCTTATGTTTTTTTCTTGTGTTATTCCTATTATCATCCCCCACAAGTAGCTCTTATGATGGTTACCTTGTCAAAATCTTTCAAAATAGTAGAGTCCCAGTTGCTTTTCTCTATCACCTCTGTGCCTATAGCGATGGCAACACTTTCTTCTTTTTTTATTCCTAGAATCTCTGCCAACATTGTTATGTTGCAATCTACTGGAACAATCTTGTCTTTGTTGTTTACTTTTACCTTCATAGTATATTATTCTGTTATGATAAGTTCTTTTGGGAAAAACAAATGATTTAAAGAACCATTACCTTTACCTAACTCTAAATCCTTTGCATTGTAAATAGCTTCGCTTACATATCTTTTAGCATTGAGAACAGAAACTGTAACGTCAATATTCATTGCCAGATAGCAAGCGATGGCAGAAGAAAGGGTACAGCCTGTGCCGTGAGTGTTTTTAGTTTCTATTTTCTCATTAGAAAACATCTTTACTTCTCCATCTTCTTTTACTAGCACGTCAATCATTTCATTGCCGTTGAGGTGACCTCCTTTTATCAGCACGTTCTTTGCGCCAAACTGTTCTATAATGTAAGCGCCTGCTCTTTGCATTTCTTCTGTATCTTCTACCTTGAACCCAACTATGGCTTCTGCTTCTTTAAGGTTTGGAGTGATAAGTGTTGCAAGAGGGAACAATTCTCTTTCCATGCAAGGAAGTAATTCTTCCTTAGCCAGCTTACCTCCAGAGGTAGCAATAAGTACTGGGTCTAAAACCAACGGATTTTTATATTGGTTTTTCATAAGACTTTCTTTTATTGCCAGAACATTTTCTGGAGTGTAGATCATCCCAGTTTTTATGGCTTTTATTTCAAAATCCTCCAATACAGCATCTATCTGGGAAGAAAGAATATCTGCATTGGTAGCTTGAACGGCTTTTACTTCCTGAGTGTTCTGTGCTGTTATGGCTGTAACGCAAGAACAAGCATAAAGACCAAGTGCACTAATGGTTTTTATGTCTGCCTGAATGCCTGCACCACCGCAAGAATCACTACCAGCAATGCTTAAGACAGCAATAGCTTTCTTTGTCATATTTGTTATAAAAATTGTGTGGGTGTAAAAAGAAATATACTTAGACTTTCCTTCTGTCGCATTACCGTCAGAGTCAAAGGGTATAATCTCAGCCTACTATTCCTTTTTTTGTAAGCACCCCTACCTTATACTATATATTGTCTGTGTAAAATAAAATCGTGTTTGTCACGTTTTACTTTTAACAAGTGCAAAGATATAAAGTTTTTTTTTGCTGACAAAGGATTTCAATACAAAAAAGTGTAGTATCTTTGCGAAGATTTTGAAATAGAAAATATTTATAAACAATAAAAAGAAAACGAAGATATGAAAAAGATTTTGTTGTGTTGCGCAGTTATCGCAATGGTGTTTGCTTCTTGTGGTAAGAAGGAAATGGAACAAAAGTTGGTTAATCAAAAAACATTACAAGACTCTGTTCAAGCAGCTTTGGATGCAAAGAATAATGAAATGGAAATGCTTTTTGCTCAACTTAATGAAATAGAAGAAAACCTTAACACAGTTACTTCAAAATATACAAGTGTTGAGACTTTGAAGAATACTTCTGGTGAAATAAACCAAGACAGAAGAAGTAGAATCCAATCACAAATTCAAGACATCAACGAAATATTGAACCAAAACAGAGAAAAGATTGCTTCTTTGTCTAGTCAGTTGAAAAAATCTCAAGCAAACAACAAAAACCTTACAGCTTTCATAGAAAAACTACAAGAAAGAATAGCTGAACAGGAAGAAGAAATTCAACTTTTGACAACAGAATTGCAAAAGAAAAACATCACTATTTCTTCTTTGAACAAAAACCTTGACGAACTTTCTCGTCAAAATAGAGAAAAAGATGAACACATCATCAAAGTAGAAGATGAGAAAAATACAGTTTACTACATCATAGGAGAAAAGAGCGAACTTAAGAAACTAGGTATAGTAAATTCAAACGGAGGTTTCCTAGGAATAGGCAAGAGAACAACTGTTGCTTCAGATTCAGACCTTGCAAGCTATACTAAGATTGACGCAAGAAGAGTAAAGAATATCGCTCTACCTGGAAAGAAAATACAGATACTTACTTCACACCCTTCTACATCTTATGAGCTTGACGGAGCAAAACCTACACAACTTACAATAAAAGATGCTCACGCATTCTGGGCTAAGAGTAAATTCCTTGTAATATTGGTTAAGTAAACTTTTTCGCAATACAAATAAAACACAAATACTTTGAGTCGCACATTTTTGTGCGACTTTTTTTTGTTTCTTCTAAAGGAAACTTGTCAAATATGGGAATAGAAATGCGAAAAATATGTCGAATATGGGAATGATTTTGTATTTTTGAAGCGTTATTTATTGGCTGTTATCATTAGCGTATTTAGCTATTATCATCGTGATTATTATTATTATTATTGCTGATTTTTTACAATTTTTGTGTTTTTTAATAAAAAAGTCGTAACTTTGTGAGTTGATAAAATAACATAACAATATTAAAATAAATTTAACATAACACACAACATGAATATAGGAAAAAGAATTTTATTATTAACCTTGGCAGTATTTAATTTCATACTGCTCAACGCACAGGGAACAGTCCCAACAAATTCTGTTTGGCGTGACCAAGTTACTACCACTACTCCTATTTCTGATACAAACTCAAATATAGACAATAGCCAATATGAAATGCGTAGTATTTCTGATGATAGTATAGTAAGAGCGACCACATCTAAAGCTGTTACAGGAACATACAATTTTTCTGGAGGTTCAGGAACAGAAGCAGATCCATTCCTTATTTCAACACCAGAAGATATGGTTGCATTTTCTGATGCAATAAATAGAAAGTTACAGTATAATGGAAGTAAATACTATTATGACGCATTTTATAGAATGACAAATGATATAAATATGGGAGCGAGAGTCTCTGGTCCATTTCTTATTTGTGATGAAACTGTAAATAACTTGATTGTTGGCAATGTACATAAAGCTCAGTTGATTCAGCAAGCTACAGGAACGGGGAATGGTCCATTTACATCTAATGTCGTTCCAGATGATACAAAAGGTCCTACTGTTACAGTAAATAACAAGACGGAGACCAAGACAAATACTTGGTCTGCAAGATCACAATTCGGTAGTATTATATCTTTGAATTTTACGCACACTTTTAATTATAAATATTATGATGCAGCAACATTGCCCTTGTCTGCTGTAACTCCACCTGTTGGAAAATTTGTTTCTTTTTATTATCAAAGGGAAGATAGAGTTATTGAAAGTTTGACTACTTCATTCCGAGGTACATTTGATGGAGGAGGTTACACAATCTCTAATTTTGAAGTAGTCACAACATCGGATGCTGCTGGTTTATTTGGTTTTCTTAGTAACACAAAAGAAAATCCTGCAATCGTTAAAAATTTAAATATGGATAATTGTAATATAACAAGTGTTGCTAATAAAAATGCTGGAGCTATTGTTGGGGTACTAGGTTATGGAAAAATTATAAATTGTTCTGTTACAAATTCCACCATTTGTGGACAAAATGCTGGTGGTATTGCTGGATCTTCTTCCGATGGATTTAAATTGTGGGTTTCTAATACTACAGATGGTAAGTCTGATGGATATGTAGAAGGTTGTTATTCTGCAAATAATGAAATTATAGGAGGAGATGTCGGTGGTATTATAGGATCAACAGTCGATAGTACAGATCACCTAAAAGATAATACAGTTTCACATAATGGATTGAACGGAACTAATACAGGCACGATTGTCGGAGGAGACGGACACACGCCTGGCGACGATGGACATTTTGGAGATGGCAATAAAGACCTTACAGAAGAAAATGGATTGTCCTTTGTTGATTATGTGAAAACAATGCTTGAGGGTAAAGTCCCTGATTTTTGTTATATAAATTTTGGTATTGCATTTGATCCGTCTATAGAAAAGGATGCAACTGCTCTAGAGAATTTGAGAAAGCAGTTAGATGGAACTTTACCAATAACTCAAAATCTTGTATTGCCAGATATTGCAAAATTGGATGAATTGTCTTCAGCATTGTCTTCTGGAGAGAAAGATCAAATATGTGAAAAAATGTATGAACAACATATTGAGTTAGGAAATTCTTATTCAGATTGTGCTGTACACTCTCTAGAGTGTATGGTATCTTCAAATTTATATAAAAGAGAATCTGATGGAACCTATTCAAAAGTAATAGGCGCAAGAAATGGCTCAGAACCATACTATTATCATGTGACAGGAGATAAAGATGTGTATTATATTATGTACACAGAATATATTGATGGTGGATTAGAAAAAGCATTGTATACTCAAAAGAAGTATGGAGAATCAGTTACAGAAGCTGATGGTTTCTTATATTTGTATAGAGGTTGGAATTGTTACCCAGATGAATTGAAAAACATATATAGATCTGAAATTGATGCAGAAGATATTGCTAATGTAACAGGGTTAGGAAATTTATCTAGATATTACAAATTAACAGCACCAGGAACACCTTCAAATCCTATAATTCTACTGCAAGAGATTGGAACAAATACATCAGGAGGCATTTTCGATAAAGGAGGACAACTTTCAGGAAAGATAGTTGAATTCCGAAGAACACTTCCTTTGGAAAAATGGGCATTGTTAGGTATAGTTAAAATAGAAGATATGGGTAACGGATGGAATAATCAGCCAATGGATGGCAAAGTTAACTTTCTTTCAAATACAGAAGAAAATAATGACTTTGCAGCTGTAGAGTTTGATTATACTATCAATAACTGGAGAAGTGCAAAGGCATCAGAAAGACCCGATACACTTTATATGCATTCTACGGATAATCTTGCTTATGGACAAGGTATATTTGTCTGGCCATACAATACTACACACCCTCTTGCACAAGGTGGTATTTGGGATTTTACTACAACGACTATAAATTCACCTATTCTTTATCAAACAGGTGTGGTTAAAGCATATAGCGATAGTATTGCATTGAATGCAGAATTGTCGGAATATATATCTGGATTGGTTAATACTGGAGCTGGAAATACTTCTGGTGTAGAAGTTATAAATTCTAAATGGTTTGCTCTTGCTAATCCATTCCTTGCAGAAATGGATCCCGTAGTTGCTATTGATCATTTGAAGGGGACAGGTGAACTTCAAGGAGATTGTCTTTACAAGTATAAAATAGATGGTTTTGGTAATGGACAATGGGCTAGAGTTATTACTGTTCCTAGAGCTTTTGCTGGAGATGGCTTTCTTGCAGCTATAGCAGAAGAAAGCGGAAATAGTCTTCAAGGGACTCTTTCAACTAGAGATCTTTATGGTTGGGATTATGTTCCACTTGTTTCTACGCCGATACTAGATGATAAGAAAATGACTAATAATCCTATCAAACGCCAAATGCCAACCCATGTTGTGGATAGAAATATTATGACATTCTCTTGTTATGACAAAGTTAATATGGGCGTTTGTAATAATATGACTGCAAAATATACTCCAGAAGCAAGAAATCACTTTGATAGAACAGATGCCTATGCTTTGTTGGCTAGTTCAGAAAAATATAGTGTGGAGCCATTCTTTGTTGTAAATGGTGAGAATATTTGGCACAATGGATTCAATAGATTGCCATATGATGCACCTATAGGGTTCAATGCAAATGTAAATGGGGAAGTAACTTTGTGTATGGTTGGAGAGCCTGATAGTATAGATGTTTATCTTATGGAGGCCCAAACAGACGTCGTTATAGCAAAAATGAATTCTGATGTCGTATATGTAAATGGAGATACTATTTCTAAAAGAGGATTCCCTGTTTTGAATCTTGAACAAGGCTACAATCTTGGAAAATATAAGATTCGTTTCTGCAGAAAGGGTAGTAATGTGGGAATAACAAATGTTGTTCAAATGCCAGAAGCAGATGTTACAATTTGGAACAACAATAGAGCGGTAACTATAAATGGCGATAACCTTAAGTATGTAGAAGTTTGCAATACTCTTGGACAAAAAGTTTACACAAGAGAATTGGCTGGAGATACCTATAAGTTTGACTTGAAAGCTATAAGTGGAGCCTACATTATAAGAGTTAAAACCGATGAAGGTATCAAAACTCAGAAGATAGTTATCAAATAAGGTTTCAATAACAGAATATAAACGCAAAAATAAAACGCCGTTTCACGAAAATAAAACGAAGAGTTAGCAAAATAACTCTTCGTTTTATTTTGCTAACATCAAATGTTTTTCTACTAACTCTTCGTTTCATCTTGCTGAAACTTGATTCTAATTTTCTAAAACTAAGTTTTAATTTAATTCAACTAAGACTTGAAAAACGGATAAGGTATTTCGTCTAATGGTCTAATTCGCTCCTATAGGGAGCGATTAGACCATTAGATGGAATCCTGTCATAAAAATAGACTTTTTGAGAATATGGCAGAGATGTGTTTTTGATAATTGAACTCTTTTTTCTATGAAATGGCTCTTTTTTATTCTTTTTGGCGTTTCTTTAGTATTCTGATTTTCTTCGTTTGTTCTATTTTGCTTTGTAAAACTGGATATAAGAGTATTGGAGTAAAAAAACTATTCTTTTTTTCTAGTAAATTTCGTAACTTTGCAGACTGATAAAAACACTATTTTATTTAATTTTTTTTACGATATATAGGTTATGAGAACTAGGATAATCTATTTGGTACTATTTGTATGTAGTAGCTTTTTTGTTGCTGCTCAAGGCGGTAGAGCTACTAACTCCATTTGGAGAAACCTTGTTGCAAAAGACAATGTTAAATC
>JAGHSX010000094.1 GCA_018065645.1 Candidatus Scybalousia scybalohippi | reverse complement strand
GCATTCTTGCAATTTCTAAAGAATAAAATATTACTTAAAATTATGTTACAAAAGATAGGTAAATCATTAACAGTCGTTTTCTGCATATTGTGTTTATGTGCTAGCAACATAAAAGCACAAGAACTCACATTGGATTCTTGCAGAAACATGGCATTAAAACACAACAAAGGTTCTCTTATTTCGGAAGAAACCTTGTTGGCTGCACAAGAGACAAGAAAAGCAGCTTTCACTCAATTCTTTCCTAACTTTAGTGCTATGGGGTCTTATATGTATAACTCCCGTGGCGATGAGACTTCAGTATTATCAGAGGATGCATTGCTCCCTGTAGGAAGTATAGGCAGTGATGGGCACTTCACTTACACTATAGACGATATAGTTACTACAACTATTTCTACTCCATACGGAGATCAAGTTGTTCCTCTTAACGCACAAGGACAACCAACAACAGATCCACACGAATTCGTTCCTAAACATGTAGCATATCTGCCTAAAGATGCCTTAACTTTCGACATGAGTAATATATTTGTTGCAGGCATAGGATTTACACAACCAATCTTTATGGGTGGAAAAATCCTTGAATTGTACAAAATGGCTAAAGTAGCAGAAAATGTTGCACAAATAAAATACGACAACGACAACATCAACACTTTGATACAAGTAGATGAAGCATACTGGAGAGTAGTTTCCCTACAAAAGAAAAGAGAGTTGGCAATAGAGTACAACAATCTATTGAAGACTACTTACCAAAACATAGAGACTATGTACAACGAAGGTGTAATCACAAATGCTGATGTTTTGAAAGTAAAAGTCAAACTGAACGAAAGCGAGATGAGTCTTACCAAAGCAGAGAATGGTTTAAAACTAGCAAAGATGTATCTTAACCAAATATGTGGTATGGACTTCAACTATGACTACACTCTTGCAGACATAGAAGATAGTGACACAGAAGAAGAAATCTTGACAGACTCTATGAAAAACGATGTTTCTTCCAGAAAAGAAAGTCTTTTGTTAGACCAGTCTGTTCTTTTGGCAGAAAGTGAAGTAAACATTGCTCGTTCACGTTTTATGCCTAACATAGTAGCACAAGGTAATTATATATTATCAAATCCTTCCATATTCAATGGTTTTGACAAGAGTTTCAAAGGTTCTTTTGTTATAGGTGTAGGAGTACAAATACCTATCTTCCATTTTGGAGAAAAACTTCACACTCTTTCTGCAGCAAAGCACAAACTAAGAATAGCAGAGTTAACAAGAGAGGAAGCTATAGAAAAGATGGAACTGCAAGCAAACATGAAAAAGAATGGCAAGGATGAAGCTGGCAAGCAAAAACTTATTGCTAGCAACAATATGCAGCATGCAGAAGAGAACCTACGTCAAGCACAGTTAGGTTTTGAAGAAGGCATCATTTCTACTTCCGACCTTATGTCTGCACAGACAGCTTGGGTTTCTGCAAAAAGTGAATTGATTGACGCTAATATCAATTCTGTATTGAACAATCTTTACCTAAAACAAGCTTTGGGTAAAATCCAAGCGCCAAAAATTGACCGTTCAAAATAAGAAATCAAAAAAAAAGATATAACAACAATATAATTATAGTAAAACGATATGAAAACTAAAGAAAATAAAACCTTGGTAATGGCTTTTGTAATACTTATCTCCGTTATTGCAATAATAGGATTGATAGGTGTATTTATTTTTTCTCAAGATGAGATAATTCTTCAAGGAGAGGTTGAAGCCAACGAGATAAGAGTATCAGGTAAGGTTCCTGGAAGAATACTAGAACTGAAAGTTGATGAAGGTAGCAGTGTAACAAAAGGCCAACTACTTGTCATGATAGAAGCTCCTGAAGTAACTGCAAAAGACGTTCAAGCTCAAGCTGCAGAACAGGCAGCAAGAGCTATAAGTGAAAAAGCTCAGAATGGAACAAGAGAAGAAACAATAGAAGCAGCAAAAGAACAATATGAAAGAGCAAAAGCTGCTGCAGAATATGCAACAAAGAGCTACAACAGAACAAAGAATCTTTATGATAAAGGCGTCATTGCTGCACAAAAGTTTGACGAAGTAGAAGCACAATACAAAGCTGCTCTTGCACAAGAAAAAGCTGCAAAAAGCCAGTACACAATGGCTGTAAATGGTGCTCAAAGAGAAGACAAACTAGCAGCAAAAGCTCAAGTAAACAGAGCTAAAGGTGCTGTAATGGAAGTTGCTGCATACAAAGATGAGACAACACTTATCGCTCCTATCTCTGGAGAAATATCAGAAATATTCCCTAAAGTTGGAGAACTTGTAGGAACTGGATCTCCTATTATGAGCATAGTTGATTTGGATGATATCTGGATCACATTCAATGTAAGAGAAGATTTGCTTAGCAAAATAAAAATGGGAGATATTCTAACAGCTAAAATACCTGCATTAGGTAATAAAGAAGTTCAGTTAAAAGTAAACTATATAAAAGTTCTTGGTTCTTATGCTACATGGAAAGCAACAAAACTTAGTGATGAATATGACACCAAGACATTTGAAGTAAGAGCCGTACCAGTAAAAAAGGTTAAAGGATTGCGTCCTGGTATGAGTGCAATAGTAAACTGGGACAAAATAAAGTAACAACATACTTTTACAATAATCTTAAATCCTATTAAACAATGAAAAAAGGATTGTGGGCTATAATACAAAGAGAACTTCATAGAATGGTCAAAAAGCCAATCTATTTAGTAATGACTATAATTATACCCAGCATAATTATTATATTTTTTGCAACATTCCTCAATCAAGGAGTACCTACACAAATGCCTATAGCAGTAGTAGATTTTGACAACTCCTCTACTTCCCGTATGATTGTCCGCTCTTTGGATGCAGGACAGATGGCAAAAATCAAATACAAACTGCCTTCATACGAGAATGCAAAGACAAAAATGCAGAGAGGCGAAATCTATGCTTTTGTAGTTATTCCTAGAAACTTTGAGAAAGATGTGTACACATCCAAACAGCCTGTAATAAACTTTCATACAGAGTATGCTCACTATCTTGCATCTTCTCTCATAATGAAAGAAATACAGACAACCCTTACCACCATATCCATAGGAGCAGACCTGAAAGTTAGACTGCAAAAAGGAGAAAACGAACATCAGGCTATGGCACAGGTAAACCCTATTGTCAATGATGTGCACATTATTGCCAACTCAAAACTAAACTATGCACTATACCTTACATCTATGATGATGCCAGGTATAATATGCCTAATGGCTTTGATGTGTAGCGTGTATGTAATAGGTATAGAACTAAAACTTGGCACTTCTCGCAGATGGCTAGCCATAGGAAATAAAAGTTTGAGAATATCTTTGTTTGGCAAGTTGATTCCTTATACTCTTATTTTCTCATTCATGACCATCATAAGTGAGATAGTCATGGAAAAGATAATGGGATTTCCTAACGAAGGCAGTCCTATAATTATGTATCTGGGAGCTTTGTTTACAATTGCAGCTTATCAAGCAGTAGGAATATTTATCATAGGAATACTGCCATCTATGCGTACAGCTTTGAGTATTGCAGCTTTTTATGGAACTATGGGATTCACACTTTCTGGTTTCACATATCCAAACTACGCCATGTTAAGCGGAGTAAAACCTTTCTCTTATCTTTATCCTTTGAAACAATACTATGACATTTATTGCAATGTACAGATAAATGGGTTACCTTTTACGCAGACTTTGATGCCATTTGTCTTCCTGCTTTGTTTCTGGATAATCCTTCCTTTACTTTCTACATGGAATCTCAAGAAAGCAGTTGTTCAACTAAACTATAAGAGGGACTAAGCCTATGAAAGTAATCAAGAATCTAAAAAAAGAGTTGCAAGCCAACCGTAAAGCCTGGGTGGACATGCTGTACATCTTCCGCAAGGAATTGTACAACATCTTTACTGATGCTGGTGCTATTATCATATTCTTTGTTGCAACTTTGGTTTATCCTGTAGTTGTAGGATTGTTGTACAACAACGAGATGCTGAGAGATGCTCCTATAGCCATAGTAGATAATGACCATTCATCTATGAGCAGAAGATACATAAGAATGATAGATGCGACACCAGAAGTGCAGGTAGTCTATGAATGTTCTTCTATGGCAGAAGCAGAAGATCTGCAGAAACATGGAAAAGTTCATGGAATTATCAACATACCTAGAGATTTCAACCGCAACATAAACATAGGAGAACAAGCTCACGTCAACATATATGCAGATGTTACTTCTTTCTTCTGGTACAGAAATATTTCCATGGCAACGTCTTATGTAGGCAGGACTCTATGTTACGAAATTGAAGCAAAAGGATTGATAGCCAAAGGAGCAACCTATGATGACGCTATCAAGAACGTAAGAAAGTTTATACCTCAGGAAAGACTTCTATACAATCCTGGAGGCTATCCTTCTTTTATCTTACCTATAATCCTGATAGTTATATTGCAACAGACTATACTTATGGGTACAGGTATCCTGGTAGGAAAAACATCTGAAAGAAGCAAATGGAAAGATCTTATGCCTTCCAATGTGCACTATAGAGGATTGTTGCGTATTATATTCGGTAGAGCATTGGCAATATTTATCATCTACATACCAATATCTATCTATGTATTGAAGATAATACCATATATTTTCAACATTCCTCAACTATCAGCAGGCCCTTGGGATGTTCTATGGTTCATATTACCTTACATCCTGGCTTCTATATTCCTTGGAATGACAATATCAACCTTCTTCTATCACAGAGAAAATGCGTTGGTAGTATATATCGCAACATCTATTCCTATACTTCTTTTAACAGGATTCCCTTGGCCAAGAGAAGCTATGCCTGAATTCTGGAAATATGTATCTTATGTCCTTCCTTCAACCTTTGGAGCACAAGGATACATAAAAATGAACACCCTGGGCGCTTCCCTTCTAGATGTAAGCACAGAACATTTTTATCTATGGATACAAGCAGGATTCTACTTTATGACAACATTCCTTGCATATAATTGGCGTATAACCAAGAAGGCAAGAATAAAAGCCATAGAGCACAGACATAGGAAACGAAGAAACAGACTAGAGAGAGCAAGACGTACTGACAAGTTGTCATAATCTCTTTCTTGGAATAAAATTTGCAAAACTTGCTTTTAGTGAAATAAAACGAGCTTTCGTGAAAACAAAACGAAGACTTAAAAAACTAAAAGCAAGTTTTATTTTACCTGTATAGTGAAAATATAAAAAACAAATAGCGATATGAAAGGACAAATAAATGTTAAGACTGAGAATATCTTTCCAGTCATCAAGAAATTTCTTTACTCAGACCACGAAATATTCCTTAGAGAAATAGTTTCAAATGCCGTAGATGCTTCACAAAAACTTAAGACTTTGTCTTCTCTTGGAGATGTAAAAGGAGAACTTGGAGATTTGACAATAGAAGTTAAGGCAGACAAAGACAAAAAAACTCTTACTGTCATAGACCGTGGTATAGGTATGACAAAAGAGGAAGTAGAGAAATACATTACTCATATAGCATTTTCTGGAGCAGAAGAATTCCTTGAAAAATTCAAAGGCAAGAGCGAAGCAGAAGCAAACGCTTTGATAGGACACTTTGGTCTTGGATTCTTCTCTGCTTTCATGGTTTCTTCACAAGTAGAGATTTTCACAAAATCATACAAAGACGCCCCAGCTGTTCATTGGACTTGCGACGGAGATACAGAATACAGCATAGAAGACTGCGACAAGAAAGACAGAGGTACAGAAATAGTTATGCATATTTCAGAAGAATGTACAGACTTTCTTGAAGAAGGCAAAGTGCTTGAATTATTGAGAAAGTATTGCAAATTCATGCCTATAGCTATCAAATTTGGCAAAGAAAAAACTTGGGAAGACAGCGAAGAAAAAGATAAAGACGGCAATCCAAAACGTGTAGAGGTAGAAAAAGACAGAATCATTAACAACACAAACCCTCTTTGGAAAAGAAAACCAAACGAATTGACAGAGGAAGACTACAGCAAATTCTATCGTGAACTATATCCAATGAACTTTGACGAACCATTGTTCCACATACATTTGAATGTAGACTATCCTTTCAACCTTACAGGTATTCTTTACTTCCCTAAACTAAAACGCAACATAGACCCTACTCTTGACAAGATACAGTTGTATTGCAACCAAGTATTCGTAACAGATAGTGTAGAAGGTGTTGTACCACAATACATGATGTTGCTTAGGGGTGTGTTGGATTCTCCAGATATTCCTTTGAACGTATCCCGTTCTTACCTACAAAGCGACCAAAACGTAAAAAAGATTTCTTCTCACATCTCAAAGAAAGTTGCAGACAAACTGGAAGAAATCTCAAAGAACGACCACGAAGACTTCCTTAAGAAGTGGGACGATTTGAAAGTATTTATAGAATATGGTATGCTTTCAGATGAAAAATTCTATGATAGAATGAATGGTATCTATCAGTTGAAAAACGTTGACGGAGAGTTCTTCTCATTTGAAGACTATAAAAAGAAGATAGAACCATTGCAGACAGACAAGAACAAGACTCTTATCTATCTTTACGCAAAGAATACTGATGACCAGTATGCTTACATTCAGGCAGCAAAAGACAAGGGTTATGATGTTCTTCTTATGGATGGAGTGCTTGACTCACACTTTATCAACCTATTGGAACAAAAGTTCTCTGGCGCAAGATTCGTTCGTATAGACTCAGACGTCATCACAAAACTTATAGAAAAAGACGAAGTTATCCCTTCTAAACTTTCAGAAGATGAAGTTAAGCAGATAAAAGAACTTGTAGAAGAACACATAGACAAACAAAAGTTCTCTGTTCAAACAGACAGCATGGAAGAAAATGCGCAGCCTGTAACCATAACACAAAACGAATTTATGCGTCGTATGCGTGAGATGAGCGAGATAGGTGGCGGCGGTATGGCAGGACTTTATGGAGAAATGCCAGAAAACTACAACCTTGTCATCAATACCAACCACCCTATCATCTGGGATATTCTTCACAATGAAGACAAAGATCGTCAAAAAGAAGTTATCTCTCAACTGAAAGACCTTGCTCTTCTTTCACAAGGACTTTTGAAAGGTGCAGCCTTGGATGAATTCATCAAACGTTCTACAAAGATTATCAAATAATAGTAAAGATAATCTCTTACATAAAACAAAAGCATCCTAACTCCAGGATGCTTTTTTCTTTTTCATGTTGGAATAACTCTTCGTTTTATTTTTCCAGCATTTGATGTTTTTCCAATAAGACTTTGTCTCAGATTACTGATTTAAGTGTGAAAACGGATAAGGTATTTCGTCTAATGGTCTAATTCGCTCCTATAGGGAGCGATTAGATCATTAGATGTAATCCTGTCATAAAAATAGACAATTAGAAATAGGCAATAATATTGAAATAGAAAGTTTTTAAACCCCATTTCCCAAAAAAAACAATGGAAAAATTTGTTGGTTTAGAAAATATCTGTACTTTTGCATTGCTGAAACAAGTAGTGTGTTTCGGGTAAGAAAGACGCATTTGCACCTTATTCCATAACTGTGAATCTGGACAATTCACTAATGAATATGTAGGAATAATGGTCTCAATGAGGTCTCCATTGATTTGTATATATGCACTCTGCATAACATACATTCTCAGTGGAGCAATTCACTGACCTTTATTTTTCATATTCAGGGAGTCCAGACCCTACAGTTAGAAGTAATGGTTCTGATGGATGGCTCCACTTTCTTATTGTATTTCATTACTAATACACTTTGAGTCATGGTGTGCAAAAAAAACATTACATTATGGCAGATTTTCAATGGTTAAAAGATCTTTTTCAAGAAATGAACGGAGATTTTAAAGAATGTCAAACAGAAGAAAACGTAAATTCTGTTTTTAAATCCTACAAACCATACGCAATAGTCCTTTCAATTTTTGGTATTATTCTTATGTTCGTACACGCCTTCACGAGAGAAGAAGTCACAATTACACTGGGAATAATTTTTCTACTTCTTGGTATAATTATATTTTTAGTTTTAATGTCACATAGTAGAAAGGCTATAAGAGAGATAGAAGAAATAAAGGTTAACACATATCAAGACGAAGAACAAAGTAATATTGAAACCAATAAAATATACAACAATGTAATTCAAGCCCTAGACAACGATGATTTTATTGAAGAACTTATAAAAATTTCAACTGGTAAAGAAATTGAAAAACAAATAGCACACTTTGTTAAAAACGAAATAATCAAACGTGAAAAAGAAACACATTCAATTTCGGAAAATATTCCTTCCGATTGGAATAATTCATACATTGCAATACGTGTTAATTTATCAAATAGTATGAAAAACAACACATCATTAGCTAATGCATTTAAAGGTCTCTTTGAGGATATAATCAATTCTCCTTTTGAACTTATACCAAAGGCTTTATGCTCAAGCAAGATAACTAATTCTTTAGCAGAAACAATATGGGGAGAAGATGGTGTCAAATATGCAGCAGATTTATCAGAATTATTTAATTGGATGGAAACAAATCACAATCATTTTATAACTAACATGATTCTTGACTACAATTTAAATCTTGGTGAAATGGGTTATAAATTTATGACTATTTGTGAACAAAATAAAGAATCAATCAAACAACTCTTTGACGACTGGAAAGCTAAAAAAGTTGTTGATTTAAACCAATATTTCAATTAAACTATGAAACAACAAGTTTTGACAGTTGGCTGATATAATGCAAAATTATCAATGCAATATTTATATAATATTTAGTGGAGGAAGCCAAAAATCCCATAAAGAGTAGGCATTAAAAATAATAAAAAATGAGTAAAACAATTTTAACACCTCAAGTTTTAAGAGATAAAGGGTTTGAAGAAAAACTGATGTATGGACATATTTGTTTTGTTAAGGGTAAAGATGCAGTTGTATATTCTTTTACTTGGATACCTTTCTCTTTAGAGAATGGTCAACCATTGAATACCAATGTATATATAACTACTTGGGAAGACCTTGAATCACTTATAAAACAATAGGAGGATGCCGAAAATCCTGTAAAGAGTAGGCAATATTCTAAATACATATTTCAATTATGAAGAAACAATTTATTTCAGCAAAAGTTGTTGCAACTAATGTAGCATTTGGTCCAATGAGTTGGTCTTGTGCGCCAAATCAATCAGTAGCTACTGCTGCAAGATTTTGTAAATCTAACTAACCAAATTACAAAAGGGATGACTTAATGTCATCCCTAATTATAACTTTTATTTTATCATGCTAGTACGACAATCAAAAGACACATTCATTAGAGTCACTGATAACTTTGGATATATCTATAATCAAACTACACAAATAGATAGAATGTACAATGAGACAGGAATGGATTACCTCTCCTCTATCTCTAGGAATCCTCAAGATATTAATCAAATAGTTTTAAAGCAATTATATCAACTATATGAAGGAGTAAGCTATGAGGAACTATATCAAGATTTTTTTTCTTTTGTCATAGAATTATCTAATTTAGGATTTCTAGTAATAGGCGATACGCCTCAAGATTTAGATAAAAAAGAGATTGAGTATAAAGCAAAAACAAAATCTTTCCTTGAATATTCTCAATCCTTGGAAGTGGAAAATATATCAACAACACAAACATTTACATATTCATCTCAGCAAATAAAACCTTATTTAATGAGTATTCAATTTGAATTGACATCAAAATGTAATGAACGGTGCATTCATTGTTATATTCCAAACTCTAAGAAAGACTCTGGGAAAGAAATGCCTCTAAGTTTATTTAAGGACATAATCAAACAATTTCATGATATGGGAGGTTTACAAGTATCTCTTTCTGGTGGAGAAATATTATTACACAAGAATATTTGGGAAATTGTAAATCTTTGTAGAGAGTATGATATGCAAATAGTTTTACTATCAAACCTATATCATTTAAATGATGAAGATATAAAAAAAATAAAGCAAGCAAATGTATCTATGGTTCAAACTTCTTTGTATAGTATGAATCCTGAAATACATGATTATATAACAAAAATTAAAGGTTCTTATGATAAGACAAAAAGAGCAATTGAACTATTAGTAAAAAACAATATTCCTACATCTATATCTTGCCCTATTTTAAAATCTAATAAAGACTGTTATGTCAATATACTTGAATATGCACATCCTCTAGGCATCAAAGCTCAAACTGATTTCATTTTAATGGCTCGTGAAAATTTAGAGATAGACAATCTTGAAAACAGAATATCAATTAAAGAATCTGAGAAAATAATAAAGTTAATCTTAGAAAACAATATGAGAGACACTAATGACTTTATTAAAAAAAATAGCAAGAAAAATCTCAAGGCATTATTGAGCAAAGATATGTCCATATGTGCTGCGGGAATAAATAATTTATGTATATCTTCAAATGGTGATGCATATCCTTGTAATGGATGGCAATCGTTTAAGGCTGGTAATCTTTGTTTAGAAACACTCAAAGATATTTGGACAAATTCCCCAGTTTTAAAAAAATTAAGGTCAATAAAGCGTTCAGATTTTCCTAAATGTATTGATTGTAATGCAGCAGAATACTGTTCAATATGTATGGCCAGAAACTGCAATGAATCTGGAGGAGATCCTCTTCAACTCAACCCTCATTTTTGCGAAATTGCGCATTTAAACAAGAAAATATACGAAGAATCTTTTAAAAGTATGTAAAAATGAAATATTGTAAACATTCTTATATAAGTAAGAACATCGT
>JAGHSX010000053.1 GCA_018065645.1 Candidatus Scybalousia scybalohippi | reverse complement strand
CTATAGAAGAAATAGGGATTTCTTTTTTGAAATCCCTTTTCTTTTTATCTTCTGTTGTTGAAAAAGAAGAATATGCTAAACAATGAGAAAGCTTTTCCAAATCCTTTGGCTACAGGTCCTAGATAAGGTTCTAGAGCGTCGCCAAAAATGAATAGGACTATAGCTAAAACGCCTAAAATCACGTAAATCCACCAGCTTGAAGGCTCGCTTACAGCCTGTGTGTCTGATAAAAAACTTATAGTTGTGTTTGTCAATGTTTCTACTGTTGTAGTTAGTTCTGTTATTTCTTCCATGATTGCTTTGTGTTTGTTTTTATGTTAATCTTAAATTGTTGTTTCAGATTGCAAAGATATAAACACGTTTCGCATTCTATGTTCGTATTGTGAAAAAATTTTTCCAGTCATTAGTCATTAGTCATTTTCGGTCATTAAGAAAAAGTAGTTTTTTATTCTTGGTGTGACAAAATAAAAAGGGGAAAAGATAGTTATTATTAGTTATGACACAGGAAAAAGAAAAACTATGGAATGAGGGGTATGTGAAGGTGATGATAGCAAACTTTGCTCTTTACTTTGCTTTCTATCTTTTGACGCCTTTATTGCCTCTGTATTTGAGTGAGAACTTCCACGCCACCAAAGACGTGATAGGTATAGTCCTTTCTGGTTACACTTTAACTTCCTTGCTTTCCAGACCATTCAGCGGATACCTTGTGGATAGTTTCCCAAGGAAGAAAGTGTTTATGTGGTGTTTCTTTTTGTTTTTCATATTCTTTGCAGGCTATCTGGGAGCAGTCTCTCTGCTTATGTTTACCATAGTGAGAACGCTTCATGGGGTGCCTTTTGGTTCGCTTACTGTGGCAGCTTCAACGGTGGCTATAGATGTGTTGCCTTCCAGCCGTAGAAATGAGGGCATAGGCTTTTATGGACTTGCCAACAATATAGCTATGGCTATTGCTCCTTCTGTTGCCATATTTATCTACAAGGCTACCAATAGTTTCGAGATTTTGTTTTGGCTTTCCCTTGTAGTCTCTTTCATTGGGCTTGCCTTGTCTTACACCATAAAGATACCACAGAGAGAGCTGGTGATGAACAAGAAAAAACTTTCTCTTGACAGATTCTTCCTTACAAGAGGCTGGCTGTTGGCTGTGAATATGATATTCTTTGGATTCTGCTATGGAGTCTTGAGCTCTTATCTGGCTATCTATGGCAAGGAGAAGATGGGTATCACCACAGGTACAGGAACCTATTTTACTTTGCTATCCATAGGTCTTATAGTTTCACGTCTGCAAGGCAACAAAGGTCTTAGGGAAGGAAAGCTTACTCTCAACGCCAGCGAGGGTGTTATAGTCTCTTCCATAGGATATTTCTTGTTTGTGGCTTGTCCAAATCCTGTGGGATATTATCTTTCAGCTCTTTTGATAGGACTTGGAAATGGACACATGTACCCTGCTTTCCAGAATATGTTTATAGCTGTGGCTCATCATGATGAGAGAGGTACTGCCAATTCTTCCATACTTGTAGCGTGGGACATAGGTGTAGGAGTAGGTGTTGTGCTTGGAGGAGTGGTTGCAGAAAAACTTGGCTATAGTGAAGCGTTTTGGATGGTAGCCGTAGCACAGATAATGGGTGCAGTATTGTTCCTCTCAGCTACACGTTTCTTCTTCCACAAGAGAAAGATAGTGGAATAAGTTTTGAAAGAATTTTTTTTGTACAGAAAAATAAAAAATGTAATTTTGCAGTCACTATGACAGATTTAAAGGAATTTAGAGAACACGTTGCGCAGATTTCAGAGATAGATGAGATAATCCTTGACCCAGTAAAAGCTGAAGGATTTTACGTCTATACTTCTGACGGAAAGAAATATATGGATATGCTTTCTGGAATATGCGTAGGAAATGTAGGTCACAAAAATCCTAAGGTGGTGGAAGCTATAGAACGCCAGATGAAAGACTATCTGCATGTTATGGTCTATGGCGAGTTTATGCAGAAACCACAGCTAGACTATATAAAACGCCTTAAGGAGTTTCTTCCTAAGGAGCTGGCACAGATTTTCTATGTCAATAGTGGTAGCGAGAGTATTGAGGGCGCTATAAAGGCTGCAAGACTGTACAACCACCGTAGCGAAATCATCACTTATCGCAATTCCTACCACGGCTCAACCATAGGCTGTGTGTCTATGCTTAGCGGAGAACCTTTCACAAAACCTTTCCAACCTCTTCTGCCAGATTGTCATCATATCACATTCAACAGCGAGGAAGATCTTATGAAGATAACAGACAAGACCTGTTGTGTTGTGGCAGAGTGTGTGGCAGTAGGCGAGGGCGTAGAACTGCCAAAGGATGACTACTTGAAAAAACTCCGCAAGCGTTGTGATGAGACTGGTGCTGTGCTTATCCTTGATGAGATACAGACAGGATTTGGTCGTACAGGTACTTTGTTTGCTTTTGAGCAGTATGGCTTCGTTCCAGATATTTTGTGTATTGCCAAAGCTATGGGTGGAGGACTTCCTATAGGAGCTTTCATAGGCAAGAAAGAGATAATGGACGCTCTGAACAATCATCATCCTCTTATCGGTCACGCAACTACCTATGGTGGCAATCCTGTATGTCTAGCGTCTGCTCTGGCTGTTCTTAACTGTATAATGGAAGATAATCTTCTGGAAGGTGTAAGAGAAAAAGGCGAATATCTTCGCAGCCTTCTTAAGCACGATAAAATTAAAGAAGTCAGAGGAGTAGGGCTGTTTAATTGTGTAGAACTTGAGGAAGGAGTGGATTGGCAGAAAGCTCTTAAAGCATGCTTTGGAGAAGGAATAATAACTGGTACACACTTGTTCAATTCTATGTGCCTAAGCATAAAACCACCTCTAATCATTACTAAGGAAGAGATAGAGATTGCAGCTGGAAAGATTTTGAAAGCTTTGGATACTCTTTAATATAAGATAATTTGTTTTTTCATATTTGGGGTGCCAGACCAACAATAGAGTCTGGTATCTTTTTTTTTGTCTTTTTGTCATATAAATATTTGAAAATAAGTCATTTTGTCAGTCTTGTAAGGTTTTGCACGCTATTTGAGAAGAGAGAGAATTGCTAAACAAAAGTGATATTAAAAAATACAGATAGGATTATGGAAAAGAAATTTGAAAATCTGGAGAGATTTGCTATCAACCTTATAGAAAAGGCTAAGCAAAACAAACTTGACCCTGTGATAGGCAGAGATGAGGAGATAAGAAGAGTTCTTCAGATTCTTTCTCGTAGGACCAAGAACAACCCAGTCCTTGTGGGAGAACCAGGTGTGGGAAAGACAGCTATTGCCGAAGGCCTTGCGCAGAGAATCTGTCAGAATGATGTGCCAGAAAACCTTAAACAGAAAAAGATTTATTCCTTGGATATGGGAGCTTTGGTAGCTGGAGCCAAGTACAAGGGAGAATTTGAGGAAAGACTTAAGGGCGTTGTTAATGATGTTGTAAGCTCCGAAGGGGATATTATCCTGTTCATAGATGAGATTCACACCCTTGTTGGTGCTGGTGGAGGACAGGGAGCTATGGATGCTGCAAACATTCTTAAGCCTGCTCTAGCAAGAGGTGAGCTGAGAGCCATAGGAGCAACAACTCTAGACGAATACCAGAAATATTTTGAACAAGACAAAGCTCTTGAGAGACGTTTCCAAATGGTTATGGTGGACGAGCCAAGCGTGGAAGATACTATCTCTATCCTAAGAGGTTTGAAAGAGAAATATGAGGTGCATCATCATGTGAGAATAAAGGATGCTGCCATTATCTCTGCAGCTGAGATGAGTAACAGATACATTACCTCACGTTTTCTTCCAGACAAAGCCATAGACCTTATAGATGAGGCGGCAGCCAAACTGCGTATGGAGATAGACTCTTCTCCTGAGGAACTGGACGAGGTAGATAGAAAACTGCGTCAGTTGGAGATAGAAAGAGTTGCTATCAAGAAAGAAAAAGATGAAGAAAAAGTTCAGCAACTTACAAAAGAGATAGAGATTCTTAAGGAGGAGAAAGAAAAACTTGCTTCACAATGGAAGAATGAGAAAGCTTTGGTGGATTCTATTCAGGAAGAGGTTAAGAAGATAGAATATTTGAAAACTCTGGCAAACGACAAGGAGAGAGACGGAGACTACGCCAAGGTGGCAGAGATACGATATAGTTCTATTCCTACGGCAGAGAAAAACCTTAAGGATTACAAACAGAAACTTCTTGTCTTGCAGAATGGTAAGGCTATGATAACAGAAGAAGTAGATGAAAACCATATTGCAGACGTTGTCTCTCGTTGGACTGGCATACCAGTTTCTCGTATGATGACTAGCGAAAAGGAAAAACTTGTCAATCTGGAAGATGAACTTAAAAAGAGAGTTATAGGACAAGACGAAGCAATAGAAGCTATTTCCAACGCAATACGAAGAAGCCGTTCTGGTCTTAACGACCCAAAGAAACCTATAGGTTCTTTTGCATTTCTTGGTTCTACTGGTGTGGGAAAGACAGAGTTAGCCAGAGCTTTGGCAGAGTTGCTGTTTGATGATGAGAACCTTATGGTAAGGATAGACATGTCTGAGTATCAGGAAAGATACAGCGTTTCCAGACTTATAGGAGCGCCTCCAGGATATGTGGGTTATGAAGAAGGTGGTCAATTGACAGAAGCAGTAAGAAGAAAACCATACTCTATAGTCCTTTTAGATGAGATAGAGAAAGCGCATCCAGATGTGTTCAATATCTTGCTGCAAGTGTTGGAAGACGGCAGACTTACAGACGGAAAAGGTAGAGTGGTGGACTTTAAGAATACTATCATCATTATGACTTCCAATCTTGGTAGCGAGTTTCTTCAGGAAGCAATAGAAAACCATAAAGATGAACTCTCTTCATATTGGACTAAGGCAGAACATCAGGTAAGGGAATTGCTTAAGAAGACCATAAGACCAGAATTTCTTAACAGAATAGATGAGATTGTTATCTTCAAACCATTGCTTGCTACCAAGATAAGAGAGATAGTACAACTGCAAATGCAAGGCTTGCTTAATACTTTGCATCAAAAGAAGATAAAACTAAACTCTACTCCAGAGGCTATAGATTATCTTGCAGAACAAGGTTATGATCCATTACTTGGAGCAAGACCTGTGAAAAGAGCAATACAAAGACTGGTAACCAACAAACTATCTATGCTTCTTCTTAATGGAGAGATGTTTGAAAATAGTACAGTTGTTATGGATTGCAGAGACAACCAGCTTGTATTCCAGCTAAGCAAGGATAAATAATAAGTTGCACTATGAAAAAGAAAAGGCTAACACTTTTGTGCTAGCCTTTTTCTTTGTTTATTCTGTAAATCTTCTGATGTTCAGCAAAGATTATTTTATGAACAATTTAGAAAATTCTCTCTTTTCTCTAGTTTTCCATTCACCTTTGTGGTAAACGTAAGAAGCGATAAGAGGAAGAACTGTAGTTGCTTCTGCATAAACCATTTGTTCATACATAGGAGAAACCTTACCCCAAGAACCAGCTTCTTTCAAAGTAGAAGAAGAGCAAGCTCCGTCTCTAACGTCTGCTACAGTTATTTGAACAGCATATTTGTGCATGTCAACTTCGTGACCAAGAACTTCTGCACATACAACTGTATCTTGAGCAAAATTCTTTGGAGTACCACCACCTATCATGAACAAACCTGTTGTACCAGCAGCTATCTTTATGTTTGTAAGTTCTAGGAAGTCTTTTACAGAGTCTATGCTTACGTGTTTTTCTGGGTTAGCAACTTGGTGCATTACAAGACCGAAACCTGCAGAACAATCTGAGAAAGCAGGACAGAAGATAGGAACGTTGTTTTCGTAACAAGCTTGGATAAGAGAATCTTTCTTTACTGAGTTTCCTTCAGCAAGCCATTTTCCTATTTCGTAGATGAATTCTCTTGAAGAATATGGTCTTGGTTCCAATTTGTCTGCTATTTCCTTAACAGTACGGTCGCAGATTTGAAGTTCTTCTTCATCAATATATGTGTCGTAGATACGGTCTACATAGTTGTCTCTAAGAGTCATATCGTCGATAAATGGAGTTCCTTTGTAGTGTTTGAAACCTAGAGCTTCAAATAAGTCCATATCGATAATAGAAGCACCTGTAGAAACTACGCAGTCTATCATGTTGTTCTTAACCATATCAACATAAACTTGCATACAACCAGCTGCAGAAGTACTACCAGCAAGTGTAAGTATTGTAGAGCAAGCTTTGTCTTCCATCATTCTTTCTAAAATATCAGCAGCGTTGGCTGTATCTCTTGAAGCAAAAGACATATCACGCATTGCATCAATTATTTCAGTAGTGTTTATCTTTTTGATATCTACGTGTTTTATTGTCTCTTGCAATAAGTCTTTCTTTTCCATTTTCATATTTCTAGTCGATTTTTGTTAAATTTTTGCAAAGATACACATTTTTTTACTTTATTTTGCGTTATACTATAAAATTTGCAGAAAAATGAAAAGAATACGTACTATACTAGCATTGTTTACTATTGCGATTGTATTGGTTTCTTGTGGAAATGACAATTCACGCAAGATAGTTGACCAGATGAACAGAGAGGTTTTGATAAAAGAAAATCCTGAAAAAGTCCTTTGTCTTTCTCCTGCTATGGGAGAGTGGATGTTCAAACTGGGACTGGGAGACAAGATAGTGGGAAGAAACTCTCTTTGCACCTATCCAGACCAGATGATGAAAAAGACTGATGTTGGTATGGTGTATCTTTTGGATACAAGCATAATAAAGACTCTTCAGCCAGATATAGTTATCTCCAATTCCCAGCTTCCAAGAAAATGGGTACAATGGTTTGAAGAAAAAGATATAGACCTTATCTTGTTCAAGGGAGGAAACAAAGTAAGCGATATTTATCCTGCTCTTACTCTTTTGGGACAGGTTTTTCATAAGGAAGCAGAAGCTAACAACATAATAGCTCAGTATAAGAAAGAGATAGCAGAAATAGAAAATAATCCTTTGTCTCCAAAACCTCGCACATATTTTGCTATGAAGTTTGCAGGATATGGTGGGGAAGATATGACAGCTACAAAAGATCATTTGTTTGGAGATATAATGAGAATAGCAGGAGTGAACAATATAGCAGAGAATTACAGATCTATGAGTCTGGTAAGAGCAGATGTTGTAAAGTCAAATCCTGAATATATTCTTGTCTATGCTTCAGAAAAAGAAGCTTTCTGTTCTAAAGGTGTTTATCAGGATATGGATGCTGTGAAGAACAACAAGGTTATAGGTATAGACAAAGCTTTTCTTCAGGAACTTTCTCCAAGAAACCTTGATGCAATAAAATACATAAGACAAACAATACAGGATAATGAAAAGGACTAGTGCTTTTTTGTTTTTTACACTTTTGTTGCTTTTCTCTGCAAAAGCTCAGTATGATATAAAACTTGAGATAAGCAATACAAAAGATGATACTATTTACCTTGGTTACTATTGGTTGGGTGGTACTTATGCTATGGATAGTGCTGCAAACAATAAAGGAAAGTTTCATTTCAAAAGCAAGGATAGAAGTCTTGACCAGGGTATATATTTCTTTTCCAACAAGACAGGAAAGTTTTGTGAGTTCATAGTCTCTGATTCTCACAATATGAGTTTCAAGACAGATGATAGCGACTGGGCAAAGAATCTTACAGTAAAAGGTTCCAAAGATGAAATAATATATCTGGATTATATAAAGAAATTCAATGAACTTACTGCTCAGTTTAAAGAACTTTCCAAGGCTAACTATTCCAAAGAAGTCTATTCCGAAAAACTTTCTGTACTGAAAACTCAAAATGATTCTTTGAAGGAAGATTTCATAAAGAGAAATCCAAAACATTTTTTGTGTAAGGTGTTGAACACAAGCATACCTATAAGCTTTCCAGACTTTGAGAAAACATACAAGGCAGATGGTAGTATAGACTCTGTTGCTTTGAATCAGGTGGGATGGAACTATTACAAGAAACATTATTTTGACAATATGGATTTGTCTTGTGCAGGCTTGCTCAGGACTCCAAAGGAGATATTCTCAAAGCCTTTTGATAATTTCTGGGACAATATGATGAAATACGAGAAGGCTGATACGATAATCTACTATGCTGACTCCCTTATACAGAAGACAAATGCCTGCTATGAAATAAAGAAATTGTTCATAAACGAAGTAACAAGAAGGTATCTTCAAGATAATGTTATGGGACACGACAGAATATATGTTCACATGGTTGACAAATATTTCAAAACTGGAGTTGTGGACTGGATGCATGCTTCAGATATAGATATGAACATAAGTCGTGCAGACAAATGGAGAAATATTCTTATTGGGCAATATGTTCCAGATCTTGCTTGTCCAGAATTGGATGAACACTCTACTTGGCATAGTCTTTCACAAATGAAAGGCAAATACAAGGTGCTTGTATTCTGGAGTGTGGAATGTGGCCATTGTGCAAAGGAAATACCTAAGTTGGCAGAATGGTACAACGAGAACAAGGAAAAATACAACGTAGAGATATTTGGTGTTCATACAGAAGGCGATATTTCACAATTGAAGACTTTTACGGCAGAAAACAACGTGAAGTGGACAAATGTAAACGGAATGTATGCCAACTACGACTGGCACGCATACTTCGACATAGAAAAGACTCCTATAATATATATTCTTGATACAGACAATAAAATACTGGCAAAAAATATTTCATCTGAAAAGATAGGAATGATATTGGATATATTGGAAAAGGGTAAACTGGAATTGTAAAAAGAAAGTCATAAGAAATGAAAAAACTAACAAGCATAATATTTTCTTTAATGTGTTTATCTGCAACGGTAAACGCTCAAAACAACTATGAGGTAGATTTCTTTATACACGACGACGACAATACAAAACTTTATGTAGAAGGTTTTTGTGGAGGAAGTAGAGATATAATGGACAGTATGACAAGAAAGAAAGACGATTCTTTCCACTTCTCAGCAAAAGATTATCCTGAAGGAATGTATATGCTGAAAGATGAACAAAAACGTGATATGTTTTCTTTCCTTTTAGCCAAGAGTAAAAAATTCTCTATAGAGATATACAAGACAGGAGAGGCTTTTGTTAAAGGTTGTGCAGAAAATGATGCCTATATGATGTATCAGTATGAGAACAGAAAAAGTCAGGAGGCTATGTACTACTATCGTTTGGAAGCCAAAGCTCATCCTGAAAAGCGTGATTCTCTTTATGCAGATGTGAAACCAAAGATGGATGCTTTTGAAAACTTCCAGAGAAATTTCCTTGCAACATATCCAAACAATTTTATCTCTGTTGTTTACAGGAGTATGAATCAGTCTGTCCCATCAAGTTTCTTTGCAAACGGCAAGTTGAAACCAGGTATGGAAAAGGAATATTCCTACTACCTTAGAACACATTACTGGGATAACTTCGCCTTTGATGACAACAGAATATTATATTCTCCATATTTTATAAAGCAGTTTAATGCTTACGTTTCCGAGATTACCACTCAGGTGTCAGATTCTGTATGTGTGGCAATAGATGATTTTATTGCTGAGGCAGACAAAAGAGGTGGAAAAGAATATGCAGACTATGTTATAGGCTGGTATCTTGCCAATATGCCAAAAAGACCTTTCTCATACAACGAGATTATATATGTGTATCTAGTAGATAAGTATCTTGACAGAGCTGCTACTTATCTTATGCCTTCTGTTATAGAAGCACATAAGGCATACGCTTCAAAGGTTTCAAGATTTCTTCCAGGAAAGGTTATGCCTAATATTGTGTTGAGAGATTTTGAAGGAAAGGAACAACGTCTTTATTCTTTAAAAAACAAATATACAGTCCTTTACTTCTTCTCATCTACCTGTGAGAGTTGCAAGAAAAACCTTAGCGTTTTGAAGGATTTGTATCAGACCAATAAAGATTATTACGATTTTGAAATCTATTCTGTGGATTTGGAAGAAGATGTTGCAATAGCAAAGGCAAGACAGGAAATGGATCCATTCCCTTGGATTGTAACACAGACAGATGTGGAAAATCTAAGACCTTATGGTTTTGTTCTTGACCATACTCCAGAATTGTACATTCTAGACAAAGACAAACGTGTAATAAACAAAACTCCTATGTATGAGCAGATAGAGAAAACTCTAGATGCCGCCAAATCTATGGAAAAATAATCTTATACAAGCAATCTTCTAACTCTCAAAAAACATCAAATAAAATTTTTCTAAAACGAAGAGTTAGAAAAATAAAACGAAGAGTTACGCCGGTAAAACGAAGAATTAGAAAACCCACAACACCATTTCATAAAACTGAAGTGGTGTTTTATTTTTATAATATTTTTATTTTTTTTCTATTTTTTTGAAAATAATTTTCAATACGAATATATGTTTATGATGTAAGGTAATGATAAGTGGTTGGATATTAAG
>JAGHSX010000097.1 GCA_018065645.1 Candidatus Scybalousia scybalohippi | reverse complement strand
CGAGGAAATAATTTAAATAATAATACTTGATTTTCCTTTGTGAATTGCGGAAAAAATCGTAATTTTGAAACTTTAAATTTTGAGGTAAAACCATAAATTTTATAGGAAATTCCTCTAGGTTTAAACTAGCTAAGAAGTTATTAACAAACAAAATATAAAAAAGAAATGCAGACTATTCTTATTTTAGACCATGGTAGTCAATATACACAATTGATTGCAAGAAAAATTCGTGAAGCTAATGTTTATTGTGAAATCCATCCATACAACAAGATTCCAGAGATAACAGAAGATGTAAAAGGTGTGATTCTTTCTGGTAGCCCTTATTCTGTTACAGACCCTGAAGCTCCAAGAACAGATATTTCTGGTTTCAAAGGTAAACTGCCTGTTTTGGGTATATGCTATGGTGCACAATACATGGTAAATATTTCAGGAGGAAATGTTGAAAAGAGTAAGATAAGAGAATATGGTAGAGCAAGATTGGAAAAAGTAGATAGTTCTTGCATATTGATGAAAGGTGTAGAGGAAAATTCTCAGGTTTGGATGTCTCATGGCGATACTATCCTTTCTTTACCAGAAAATTTTGAGATAATATGTTCTACACACGATGTAAAGAATGCTGGTTACAAAATTAAGGGAGAAGAAACATACGCAATACAATTCCACCCAGAAGTACATCATTCAGAATTCGGTTCTCAAATTTTGAGAAACTTTGTTCAAGAAATCTGTCATTGTGACTGCTCTTGGACACCAAAGAGTTTTGTTGAGACAACTATAAAGGATTTGAGAGAAAAACTAGGAGATGATGAAGTTATTCTTGGTCTTAGTGGTGGTGTGGATTCTTCTGTTGCAGCGGTATTGTTGAATATGGCTATAGGAAAGAATCTTCATTGTATTTTCGTAGATAATGGTTTGTTGAGAAAGAATGAGTTTGAAGATGTACTTGAATCTTACAAAGGAATGGGATTGAATGTTGTTGGGGTAAATGCAAGAGAAGATTTTTATTCTGTTTTGGCTGGTGTTACAGATCCAGAAAAGAAGAGAAAAGCTATAGGTGCTAAGTTTATAGATGTTTTCGATAGAGAGTCTGCAAAATTTTCTAATGCAAAATGGTTAGCTCAAGGAACTATCTATCCAGACGTAATAGAAAGCAGTAGCGTTAAAGGGCCTTCTCAGACAATCAAATCTCATCACAATGTAGGCGGACTTCCTGATTACATGAAGTTGAAGGTTGTTGAACCTTTGAGACTTTTGTTCAAGGATGAAGTAAGACGTGTTGGTAAAGAAATAGGATTGAAAGATGAACTTATTTCTCGTCATCCTTTCCCAGGTCCAGGTCTTGCAATCAGAATACTTGGAGATGTTACAGAAGAAAAAGTAAAGATACTTCAAGAAGTTGACCATATCTTTATCTCTGGTTTGAGAGAATACGGACTATACAACAAAGTATGGCAAGCAGGAGCAATACTTCTTCCAATACAGAGTGTAGGTGTTATGGGTGACGAAAGAACATACGAAAGAGTCGTTGCTCTAAGAGCAGTAGAAAGTGTCGACGGAATGACAGCAGACTGGTGCCATCTTCCATACGAATTTTTGGCAGATATTTCCAATAAGATAATCAATCAAGTTAAGGGAGTAAACAGAGTTTGCTATGATATCAGTAGCAAACCACCTGCAACAATTGAATGGGAATAGTATTTGCTGATAGAAAGGAAACCTTTTGAATCAATGAAAAGATTGTTGACAATATTTTTGTTTTTGATGGGTATTCTTTGCTCAAATACCTGTCTTGCGCAAGATGATGCGTATGGTACTCATTTTGTGCAAGCAGGGGAGACTTTGTACTCTATTGCAAAGAAATATTTTATTACTGTAGCAGATATACAGGAAGCAAATACAGAGATAAAAGACAACAATATAAAATCAGGAGAAATCATAAGGATACCAAAAACAGCAAGAAATCATTCTCTGTTTTCCACATCTACTTACGAAGTTGATGAGCAGGCAATCTTTCCTAGCAAAGAAAAGTCTCCAAGTAAATCTTCTGCTACAAAATCGCAGAAGAATCACTTTAAGGTTGCTATGCTTTTGCCTTTGTTTTATGACAATATAGATGAACTTTCTTTCAATCAGTACAATATTGAGGAAAAGAAAATAGCCAACATAAGAAATCCTTATAAATGCTTTTCATATATTTCATTCTATGAGGGAGCAAGGATTGCTTTGGATAAGTTGGAAAAACAAGGCTATAAAGTATCTCTTTACGTTTTTGATGTGGGAGAAGATGATACTCAAAAAATGGCTAAGACTCTGGAATATCCAACAATGAAGGAAATGGATTTGATTGTTCCATTGGTTTTCAAAAATTCATTTTCTATGGTTTCTTCTTTTGCTCAGAAGAACTCCATTCCTGTTGTCAATCCTATGAGTTCAGCAGACAACATCTTGACAAGTGAATACATCTTCAAGATACAGCCAAATGATGTTTCTGAAGCAAAGACTATCCTTACATATATTGCCGAAAAACAGAAAGGATCACAAGTAATAGTTTTGTTTGACGATTCCAATACTCCGTCTTATCTTCTTAACTGGTATAAAAACAATATCACGACTTACTTGCCAGATGGTTCCTGGACAATGTTGAACTATAGAAAGAGCGCAAACAAACTGAAATCATACTTGAAATCAGATAAGAGAAATATTATCGTAAACATCATCAAGAATAATACAGGAGATTTTAACAAGACTCATGCTAAGAAACTTTCACAATCTTTGGCAGAAATGGCATCTTCTTACAAAATATCCTTGTTTGCTCAATATGATTGGTTGAATTATGGAAATGTAGATTACTCTACTATGGACAAACTGGATTTTCATTTTACTTTGACCTATTACAATGATTACACTAATCCCAACTTTGTAAACTTCGTAAAGGAATATAGAAAAAATTTTAAGACAGAGCCTGACAAAATATACGCAGCTTTGGGTTACGATATTTTCATGTACTTCCTTACAGCTATGAAGGAACGAGGTGAAAACTTTATGCTTACTCCAAATACTAAGAATACTAATGGTATGATAAACCATTTTAGATTCAAAAAATCTGAAAATAATTTGGGTTGGCAAAACGAAACTACAACAATATACAAACTGTCAAATTATAAAATACAGTCAGAATGGAGTTATTAAACAAGATAAAATACATAATAATCTTAATGCTTATTCTTCCTTGTTTTGCAAATGCACAGCAAGGAGATTTGCATATATATGATTTGAAGAATAATTCTTTTGAAGTGAAAAACTTTTCGAAAAAGTCTTATTCCAAAGCAAATGATGCTATCTATTTTGAACAAGATGCTTCTTCCAGTAATACTGGAAGATTGATAGTAAATATAAATACTTTTGCTCAAAATGATATTACTTTATCTTGGACAAATGCTACTTCAAACAAAGTTAAAACTCCTTGGACTGCAAAGCTTCAATATAGATTTTCGGAAACAGAAGATTGGAAAGATGTAAAAGATAGTAGAAACAATAGTATTGTTTACACTACTACTTTTAAAAGATATAGTAGAACATTTTCTAACATCAGTCTTCCAAAAGAATGTGAAAACAAAGAATTTGTTCAACTATCTTGGCAAATATCTACTAATGGCAATAAGAACAATAGTCCTGAGATTTTGTTTAGGAATATCAGTATTTCCTCTCATTATGATAAATACTCTGGTGAACCTGCTGTGGTAAGAGTCTCTATGAATGGCGATGAGAACGAAAGAGATTTGAATGCAATTATTTTCAACAATATTTCTATTCCATACACTTATCCAGAGAATCAGAGAATAAAGATAGAAGGCGAAAAAATACGAGATAGTATTACACTGAATATTGTCGGAGACAACAAAGAATGTTTCTCTTTATCCAGTTATTCAGTTAATGAGAAGCAATCTTTGAATGGAAAGGTTATTTCCGTAGTTTATGATCCAAAGAAAGAAGGTAGACATAAAGCTATCTTGGAAATAACAACAGACAAACTATCGCAGACTATTCGTATTCCAATAGAAGGTTCTGCTGCCAACCATAAAGCATATAATAAAAATATGTTGCCAAAGGAAAGCAAGGTCTTGTCTTCTTACAATTATAGGATACCTGTATTTTCCAATACAGATTATCAGTATAGATTTTCATTGCAAGAGAAGAATATCGTTTATGTAAAATATCGTTGGTATAGAAATACAACTTTGGTTTATTCTATGAGAGACACAGTAAGAACAAATAATTATTGTGTTCCTTTGAAAGCACCTAAAGGCGCAAACTTTATTGAGATAGAACTTTCTTCAAATTCCAAATTCGCTATGACTGACGCTTACTTCGGTTCTCCAAAGGTTAAGACAATGTTGAGGTCTGGCGCATGGAGTGATGATGAAAACTGGGAAAATGGAGAAGGACCAGTAATGGAAGATGTTGTTGTGATAGATAAAGGTCTTAATGTTGTAGTAGATGAAGATGTATCTTGTTCTATGCTTGTATTATTGGATAGTGCCAATGTAAGTATAAAGAATGGTCATAATTTCTATGTATCTTCAGATATTATTTATAGTAAAAAATCTTTCTTTACAGTATGGCAATATTTGTTGCCAGAGAGATGGAACTATATTTCTTCTCCTGTAAACCAAGCTTATGCTGCAATGTTTTCTATGAAAAACACAAGCAACGATTCTTGGCTTATGCAATACAATACAGGCAAGAAAAGTAAGTTGGATGATTATTGGAGTGACTATATTACTGATCCTAAGTTTTCTTTAGTTCCGGGTAGAGGCTATGCTGTCTATACACATGATCCATTGAATGTGAAATATGAAGGACTTTTATGCTCAAGTTCTATTTCTATTCCATTGGTTTCTACAGAGGAGAACAAATGGAATCTTGTCGGAAATCCATATACAGCACCTTTAAGCAGTAAGAGATTGTTTGAAGATATAGATGGAAAGGTTCAAGGTAATGTGTTGATGATGTTTGACAGAGAGAATAAAGTTTATAATCCTATCATAATAGACCCAAAAGAAGAAGTTGTTATCCCTTCTTTGGAGTCTTTCTTTGTAGAAGCTTTACCTCAGCCAACAGAAATTACATTCAAACGTTCTCATCAGTATATACCATCTACTGGTGAAATGAGTGAGATCAATCACAATTTCTTATCTCTTTCTATATCCAAAGGACTTACATCTCAATATGCTCTTTTGGGAATGGATGACAGAGCAGAATATTCTTTTGATGAATATGATTGTCACAAAATGTTTGGCAACAATGAGAACATGCCAGACATATATCTTACAGATGGAGATGATGAATATTCTGTAAATGTTTTCCCTACTTATCCTGCCATATATAATATAGGTATGTATATTGGGAACCCTTCAGATGTGGAGATGAACCTAAATAATGTTTCTGTACTTCCAGAAGGTGTTATGGTGTTTGTAGAAGATTTGGAAAATAAAAAGTTTTATGATTTTTGTTCAGAGGGTAGTCTAAAGACATTTCTTAAAAGCGGTACAACTGAAAGTTATAGAATACACATTATAAAAGATACACCTATCAAGGAACTGAAAAAATATAGTGGTATTTATATTTGGCAAGATGGAGACAGAGTATTGTTCTATTGTGATATGGTTAATCAAGTACAACAGGTCCGTTTTACCAATGTAAAAGACAACACTATCAGCGAAATTCCATATAGTGCATATGAGGTTATGCAGTTGGATTTGGATGAGGGTACATATAAGATGGATTTAAAGATAAATGATAAATTGATAAAGAACATAGATTTAGCAATAAAATGAGAAGAATAATTCTGTACATATTGGCATTTTTGTTCCTACCTATTGTAGCACAGGCTCAAATACAAACTATTGAGAAGTTGCTGGTAAAAGGGGAATATGAGTTAGCGTACAAAATGATAGAAGAATCTTATGCTGAAGATACAATGAATTTAGATAGACTGCATTCATTGTATTCTTACTATATAGCACCAAACAATTCACAACAGGATTCTTTGTCTGCATTCGTTTATGCAAGAATGTACAATATAGGGGTAAGTAATGATAAGAAAATAGACTTGGAAAATTTTGCAAAAAAGTTACTTGCATCTATCTATAAGACAAAGAGCGTTGAAAAGTTCAATATATATGTAGACAACACAAGAGAGTATCCTGCTCTTAATAAAGAAGCTCAGCGTATAAGGGATAAGATCGCTTTTGAAAATGCACAGGAAGCTAATACTGTTGAAGCATATAGAGAATTTGTGACTTTGTATCCAGATGCTATGCAAGCAGATGATGCCAAAATTATTCTTAACGAAAGAATGTTTCAGGAGCTTCTAAATAGTAATGATATAGATAGTCTTAGGTCTTTTATAAGTCAGTCAACAAGTGAAAAATATAAAAAGCAGGCTTTGAAAGAGCTTGATAAATTGTTGTTCAATAAGGCTCTAAAAGAAAATACTATGGAGTCTTACAACGCTTATATCTCAGAATTTCCTGATGGAGAGTATATCTTGGTAGCAAAGAATAAAAGAGATTTAGCACAATACGATAAATATGTCAATGAGGGAAACATTGCGGATTTGGTTTATTATGTAAGAAACAATAATATTTCAGATAAAAACTATAAAGTTGTTTTGGATAAACTGAGATTAAAAGCCATGCAACACTACTCCCTTTCTGCTATGCAAGTATTGGATAGTGTTAGCCCAGATGCTGAATATTTACGTAGATTTGCGAAGAAATATGTATCTGATTATTCCCTTGCTTCAGTAGAGAGATTGTTGTCAGTATTTCCAAATCTAAAATCTGATCCAAGTGTGTTAGATGCAGAAAATAAGGCAAAACAACTACATACACTCTTCTCTAAAAAAGAATTGACTTTAGAGGACTATAAAAAACATAAAAATCTTTTTACTAATCTTTCAGCTAGAGAGGCTGCAAAAGTTTTTTCTCGTTTTGAAGCAATAAATCAGTCTCAGCCAAAAGGAAAGATGGTTAACTTTGATCTATCTTTAGATGAACATTATGCTAAATTTATTTCAGCTAGAGATATGGAGATGGATTTTGTTTTAACAGATGATAGCTATGATGCAAGTAAAGAAGATCGTCCAGATATGGCAACATTGGGGTTGAATGTTTCAACAGATGATGCTTACTATGTAACTGATTCTCTTATTCTTTTCTCTGCGGTAACAGAGGAAGGTTACGATGTTTATGAAGGTTCAACGAATAATGATATTTACTATTCTATCTACAACGACGATAAATGGCAGAAGCCTGTTCTTTTGAATTCTATGGTAAATACCCGTTTCAATGAAACAAACCCTATTCTTTCTCCAGATAAGAAGACTTTATGGTTTTCTTCTGATAGAGATTTGAATTTTGGAGGTTTGGACGTTTATGTTTGTTATAGAACAGATGTTAATGATTGGAATTCTTGGACAGAACCAGTCTTGCTAGGAGAAGATTTTAATACACAAGATGATGATTATGTATTGCACTTGTCAGATAATCTTGTTGTTTTGTCTCAAGATGAAGAATTCAAGGCAGACAACAATATTTATCTTGAAGGAAAAACAGCTTTGAATTTTTCTACTGGTCAATTAAAGACTTCTTCTAATCATTCTTTGGAAAACATAAAAGTAAATATTCTTAACAAGAATAATTTAACTCTTTCAAATATAGTAAGGACAAATGCAAAAGGCTACTTTGCATTCTTAAATCCTCAAAAGAATTCATACCTATTCTCCTCACAACGATCTAATTTCTACACTCCATTGAGTAGTGATTCTGTTGTAAATATGTATTATGTAGAAGAAATGGTCTCAAGAAGTGATTTGGTAACCATAGCTTCTCCATTTGATACAAAGAATTGTCTGGAATTTTCTAAACAAGGGTTGAAAGAATTACAATTTATAGTTCAAGCATTCAAGAAAAGTCCTTATCTGTTAACTATAGAAGTCCACGCTTTGAATCCATTCAAGAAAATGAGTGCAGAAGAACTTAGCGAGGAACAGGCAAATATTTTGAAAGAATTTCTTATAAAGAATGGAGTTTCAGAAGACTTGCTTATAGTTAATGGCGTAGGAAACAAATCTGTAACACAAGGTTGGGAAAAAACTCCAAGCATAGACATCAGTTTGATAAACAAATAAATTTAAATTACAATATAAAAAACAAACAACGCAACAACAATCAAAATTTTATGAACTGGTTAAATGATGTGTTTTTAACACAAAATGTAGCCCAAAGTATATTGCTTTTAGCAATAACTATAGCTCTGGGATTGTATCTAGGTAAGTTTAAAGTGAAGGGAATTTCTTTAGGTATTACTTGGATACTTTTTGTTGGTATCATCCTATCTCATTTTGGCTTCATTGCCAATCCGCAGATAATGTCTTTTGTTAAGGACTTTGGTTTGATACTTTTTGTCTATGCAATAGGCCTTCAGGTGGGGCCTAGTTTCTTCTCTTCATTAAAGCAAGGCGGTTTGCAGTTAAACCTATTGTCACTTCTTATAGTCGTATTAGGTTGTATAACTGCAGTAGTTATTGGTCTTGTAACAAAGACAGACCTTGCAACTATGGTCGGAATTATGACAGGAGCGGTAACAAATACTCCTGCTCTTGGTGCTGCACAACAGACATTGACAGATGCAGGTCAGGATAGTTCATTCCTATCTTCAGCTTATGCTGTTGCTTATCCGTTGGCAGTACTAAGTATTATCTTTGCTCCAATGATAGTTAAAGCTGTTTGCCGTATAGATGTTAAAAAAGAAGAAAAACAAGCAGACAATACAACTAATGTTTCAAATCCTTCTTCTTTGTCTATAGAAGTGACAAATCATGGTATAGATGGAAAGACAGTAGAGTATTTGCATACTATTTATAAGGCTCCTTTCGTATTCTCCAGAATAAAGCATAAGGATGGAACATTGGAAAGAGCAAGCAAGGACTCTGTAGTTAGTGTTGGTGACTTGGTAAGAGTGGTGACACTTAAGGAACACGAGCAGACTATGATTCTTCTTTTGGGAGAACGTCTTAATACAGAAGAAATAGAATGGGACGAAGAAGATGGTAAATTGGAATCACAAAGAGTTGTTGTTACTAAGCAGGAAATGCAAGGAAAAACTCTTGGTCAACTTCACATAGGAACACTTTACAATGTTACAATCTCAAGAGTAAAGCGTGGAGGTACAGATCTTGTCGCAACTCCAAATCTTCAGCTTCAGTTGGGAGATAGAGTCCTTATGGTAGGTAGTGAAGATAATATCAAGAAAGCTGCAGACCTTTTAGGAAACTCTTTGAAGAGATTGGAAGTCCCAAATCTTATTCCTATCTTTACAGGTATTTTCCTAGGCGTCCTTGTTGGCCTTATTCCTTTGAAGTTCCCTGGTATTCCACAGCCTGTAAAACTTGGTCTTGCAGGTGGCTCTTTGATTGTGGCTATACTTATTTCACGTTTTGGACCTTTGTATAAAGTGGTTACCTATACAACTACTTCTGCAAATATGATGGTTAGAGATATTGGTATCTCTCTTTTCCTTGCAGCAGTAGGTCTTTCAGCAGGACAAGGTTTTGTGGAAACTATCGTTAATGGTGGTTATTGGTGGGTGCTTTATGGACTTATCATTACAGTTTTACCAATAGTTATTGTTTCCTTTATAGCAAGACTGGTGATGCATCTTCCTTATAATACAATAGTAGGACTTGTTGCTGGAGCACATACAGATCCTCCTGCATTAGCATTTGCCAACGAAAGCACAGAAACAAATCAACCAGCTGTAGCTTATGCAACAGTTTATCCATTGACAATGTTTTTAAGAATATTCTCAGCACAGTTGCTTATATTATTTGCATTGTAAGAATAAATAATAAATTCTACAAATAAGGATTCTCAAATTAGGGAATCCTTATTTTTTTGCTAAAAGGGTATTTTCAAAAGTTTTTGTCTCTGTCAACATATAGAAATTACTCGTATTTCAGTGCAAGACATTCTAATCCACTAAATCGAAATCTTAATAACTATACCACTCCTAACAAAAGAAACCCCTGTTTTTGCTTATTCAAATATTTCTTCCTATCTTTGCACTCGCAAACAATAGTGTTTGTAGGAGATAGTAATAAACTATCTCCTTTAGTAGATATAAAAAAGCGTTACGCTTTCTTTTGATTTATTGAAATCTCGACAATTTCAACTCTTGTACTCAAAAGTAAAGTTTGTAAACGCTCACAGTATAATCTGTGAGCTTTACTTGTTTGGG
>JAGHSX010000024.1 GCA_018065645.1 Candidatus Scybalousia scybalohippi | reverse complement strand
TAACAAAAGAACTTGTAAACCCTCGCAGCATAGTTGTTGTAGGTGCAAGTGATGATACTACAAAGCCAGGTGGTGCTTTGGTTAGAAACATAAAAGAAGGTGGTTTCAAAGGTGATCTTTACACTGTAAACCCAAAACAAGATGAGATTCAAGGTTTGAAATGCTACCGTCAAGTAGAAGATCTTCCACAGGTTGACTTGGCTGTATTGGCTGTTGCTTCTAAGTTTGCAGAACATACTGTAGAAGTATTGGCTAAAGAAAAAGGCACAAAAGCATTCATTATCATCTCTGCAGGTTTCGGTGAAGAATCTCACGAAGGTAAAGAACTGGAACAAAGAATAGTTAAAGTTATAGAAGAAAACGGTGGTTGCTTGATAGGACCTAACTGTACAGGTGTATTCACTCCTTATCATCACGCTATATTCTCACAACCTTTCTCTGAACCATCTAAATATGGTGTAGATTTCATCACAGGTAGTGGTGCTACTGGTTGTTTCATCATGGATATAGGCAAACAACAAGGACTTCACTTCAACCACTGCTGGGCTGTAGGTAATAGTGCTCAACTTGGTATAGAAGATTTGTTGGAATACCACGATGAAGTATTTGATCCAGAAACTTCTTCAAAGGTTATCATGCTTTACATAGAAAATGTAAAACAACCTCAAAAACTTCTTAAACATGCACAATCTCTTATAAGAAAAGGTTGCAGAATCGTTGCAGTTAAGGCTGGTAGTAGTGCTGCTGGTTCTCGTGCAGCTTCTTCTCACACAGGTGCTTTGGCTACTGACGACGTTGCTGTAGATGCTTTGTTCCGCAAAGCTGGTATAGTTCGTTGCTATGGTAGAGAAGAACTTTGTACTGTTGCTGCTATCTTCACTTACCCAAGATTTGAAGGTAAAAACATAGCTATCATTACTCACGCTGGTGGTCCTGCTGTTATGCTTACAGACGCTTTGAGCAAGTGTGGTATGAATATTCCTAAGATAGAAGGTCCTGTTGCTGATGAACTTCTTACAAAATTGTTCCCAGGCTCTTCTGTTGCGAACCCTATAGACTTCCTTGCTACTGGTACTCCAGAACAATTGGGAGAAATCATAGAAACTGTTGACAAGAAAATGCCAGAAATAGATGCTATGTGCGTTATCTTTGGTACTCCAGGTCTTGTTCCTAACTATGATGCATATAACGTAATTCACGAAAAGATCAACTCTTGCAACAAACCTATCTTCCCTATCCTTCCTTCTACATTGGTAGCTGGTGATGAGGTTAAAGATTTCGTTAGCAAGGGACACACATACTTCCCAGATGAAACAGTATTTGGTAATGCAGTAAGCAGAATAGTTGTTACTCCAGAACCTGCTACAGAGGAAGATGTTATAAAGATTGACGTAGAAAAAGTAAGAAAAGTTATCGATTCTTGCGAAAACGGATACATAGACGTTAAGAAAGCTAACGAATTGTTTGACATCGCAGGTATTTCTCACTACAACGATATTTCTTCAGACAACGAACAAGAAGTTGTTGACTTTGCAAACAAAGTAGGTTACCCTGTTGTTATGAAGGTTGTTGGACCTGTTCACAAGAGTGATGTAGGTGGTGTATCTCTTAACGTAAAAGATGAAGAAAGCGTTAGAAGAGAATTCCAACGTCTTATAAAGATAAAAGATACTTACGCTGTACAATGTTACCACATGTACTTTGGTACAGAAATCTACATTGGTGCTATCAAGACTCCTATGTTTGGTCACCAAGTTCTTTGTGGATTGGGTGGTATATTCATCGAAGTATTGAAAGACGTTCGTTCTAACCTTGCTCCTATAGGTATCAAAGAAGCTAAAGAAATGATCAAGAGCCTTAGAGGTTACAAGATTATCCAAGGTGTTCGTGGTCAGGAAGGTGTTAACGAAGATCTTTACGCAGACCAGATAGCTAGAGTTTCTGCTCTTGTTCAGGCTGCTCCTGAAATAGCTGAAATGGACCTTAACCCACTTCTTGGAACAAAGGATACTATAGTTGCTGTTGACGCTCGTATTAGAATAGAAAAATAAATTTTGTCTTATGAACAAGATAACACTTAAGAATTTCTTCACAATGCTTGCTGCAGGTCTTTTGATTATAGCTATGGAGCTATTGCAAGGACCTTGCGATGAGGAATCAAGTTTCAAATTTTGGCTAGGACTAGTTATTATTGTCTGTGCTGTAGCTTTCATTATATATAAGACAATAACTATCTCTAATGCTTTACACAAAGCACAGAGTGAAGTTGCTGCTATGAAAGGTAAACTAAAGAAACTTGCTCCAAAGCAAGACACACCTAATGAAGGAACTAATTCTAAGGTAGAAAATCAACAATAGATAATATGAAGCTTCATTTCTTTAAATATGAAGGTGCAGGTAACGACTTCATAGTTTTAGACAATAGAAGCCAAGACATTGTCCTTGGTGAGAAAGAGATAAGAAAACTTTGCGACAGACATTTCGGTATTGGAAGCGATGGTTTAATCTTTCTCACCAATGGTTCAATGGCAGATTTTGCTATGGAGTTCTACAATCCAGACGGCTCATCAGGTATGATGTGCGGCAATGGAGGAAGATGCATAGTAAGATTTGCACAGGACCTAGGAATTATTCCTGAAGGGAAAACAGAATTTCTTGCACCAGACGGCTATCATAATGCAGAAATACTGAAAGATGGAGATATTGCCTTGAAGATGAAAGATGTTCAAATTTTGGAAAAATATGCTGATGGTATTTGGCTAGATACAGGTACTTCGCATTTTGTTGTCAAGACTGATGATGTAAAACAAGAAAACATCTTTGAAAAAGGCAGAACTTTAAGGTATAATGCAAGATTTGAAAAACACAATGGTACAAATGTAAACTTTTATACAGAACTACAGGAAAAAGAACTTCTTATTCGCACTTATGAACGTGGAGTAGAAGATGAGACTCTTGCCTGCGGAACTGGTATAACTGCTACAGCCATTGCTTATTCCAAGACAAAAAAACTTCCTAACGGAATGCACACTATAAGTGTAAAAACATTAAACGACACACTTAAAGTAAGTTTTCTCAAAACAGGAGATACTTTTACAAATGTTGTACTTCAAGGTCCTGCAAAGAAAGTCTATGAAGGTGATGTAATTATTTAGATTTATGAAAAAAATATTCTCAATATTGTGTTTTTTATTATGCCTTTGCTCTTTTTCTGTAAAGAGTCAAAGTTATAATATGCAAGGTTTTGAACTTATCTTAAAACCTCTTATGGAGGAAATGCTCTCTGCTGAAACAGACAACGAGCGTTTTGCTGCTAATGAAAAATTCATTTCCAACCTTGAAGACGCATTAAACTGGGAAAAAAGTTTTTCATACAACTTCCCTACTCTAAAAGATATCAGCATTATAACATCACCAGACAAACAATTTAAAATCTTCACTTGGGCTATAGTTTCCGAAAGTGGAGACTATGAAAACTTTGGCTTTGTTCAGTCAAAGAATAGTGCAAACGGAGAATACGAAGTTTACCGTTTATTTGACAAAAGCGATAATTGTTTTCAGCCAGAGATAGAAAAGTTAAACGATTCCATCTGGTTTGGAGCAGTTTATTATGATTTGATAGTAACCAAAAACGAAGGAAACACCTACTATACTCTTTTGGGTTGGGACGGAAACAATATCTACTCCCGCAGAAAGATTATAGAACCTATTACTTTTAGAAAAGGATCTGGCAGACCTATCTTTGGCCAGACTGTTTTCTACAAAGACAAAGACAGAAAAAGATATATTTTTGAATACTCCACAGAGACTACATTCAATCTGAAATACGATTTACAATACTACAACATCTCTTCAAACAAAAAAGTCAAAAGCACTTTGCTTCACAAAGCAAAGCCTTTTGAAGTAGAAGCTCCTGAAACAGAAAAGAGACAGATGATATTTTTTGACATTCTTGAACCTATGTCTTCTGGAATGGATGGCTTTACACAAGGATATGTTCCTTCTGGAGAAGTCACAGGTTTGTACTTTGAAGATGGACGTTGGAAGAAACTAAAACAAAACGTTCTTCCTAGAAACAAAAAGAACAAAAAAGACGAATACGACCCTGCTTCTGCTAAAAGGAATAAACTATTTCCAGAACAAAGCAGTAAAAGATAGTTTTTTTGAAATATTTCATAGTTTCTTTTTTGCTGTTTCAAGGAAAAGAATTATTTTTGTAATCTATTATTAGAGTCTAACAAAAAAACGATATAAAAATGAGCAAACGTATAACAATCGACCAAGCTGTCGAAATGATAAAAGATGGTTCTACCATTATGATTGGTGGATTCCTTGGCGCAGGTAGCGCAAACAAAGTTATTGAAGCAATGGTTAAAGCTGGAAAGAAAGACCTTACAGTTATCTGTAACGATACTTCTTTTGTAGAATATGGAAGTGGTCTTTTAGTTGCTAACAACTGCGTTAAGAAAGTTATTGCTTCTCACATAGGAACAAACCCTGTTACTGGAGAAAAAATGATGAGTGGTGAAATGGAAGTTACACTTGTTCCTCAAGGTACACTTGCAGAACAAATCCGTTGCGGTGGTGCTGGCATAGGTGGTTTCCTTACTACAACAGGTCTTGGTACAGTATGTGAAGAAGGAAAACAAAAGGTAACTGTTGATGGTAAAGAATTCCTTTTGGAAAAACCTCTTCGTGCAGATGTAGCTCTTATAGGTGCTAGTGTTTGTGACAAATTCGGCAACCTTGTTTACAGAGGAACATCTCAAAACTTCAACCCTCTTATGGCAACAGCTGCAGACCTTGTAATTGCAGAAGTTAAAGAAGAAGTTGAAGAAATCAAACCAGAATACGTTAAGACTCCTTACTTGTTTGTAGATTACATAGTAAAAGCTTAGTACGTAAACAATAAAAGGTAAAAATAAGAACTTTAATTATAAAACAATAAAACATAAATATAAAATGGCAGAAAAAGTAACAAGCACAATAAGACTTAGAATGAGCGCACACGATGCTCATTATGGTGGCAATTTAGTAGATGGCGCAAGAATGTTGAACCTATTTGGTGACGTAGCTACAGAACTTCTTATCAAACAAGATGGTGACGAAGGTTTGTTCTGTGCTTATGACAACGTAGAATTCCTTGCTCCAGTTTTCGCAGGTGATTATATTGAAGCATACGGTGAAATAACAAAAGTAGGTAATACTTCTCGTAAGATGACTTTTGAAGCTAGAAAAGTTATCACAGCTCGTACAGACATCAGTGCTTCTGCTGCAGAAGTTTTGGCTGAACCAGTTGTAGTATGTAGAGCAAGCGGTACTTGTGTAACTCCAAAAGAATGTCAAAGATTTAACAACTAGTACAACAATGGAGAAACTTATAATCACAGCTGCTATTTGTGGTGCAGAAGTTACAAAAGAACAAAATCCTGCAGTTCCTTATACTGTTGAGGAAATAGTTCGTGAAGCTAAAAGTGCTGTAGATGCTGGTGCTGCTATCGTTCACCTTCACGTAAGAGAAGATGATGGTACTCCAACTCAAAGCAGAGATCGTTTCAAAGAATGTATTGACGCAATATATAAAGAATGTCCTAACGTAATACTTATTCCTTCTACAGGTGGAGCAGTAGGTATGACAGCAGAAGAACGTTTACAACCTACAGAACTTATGCCTGAAATGGCTACATTGGACTGTGGAACTTGTAACTTTGGTGACGATGTTTTTGAAAACACTATGCCTATAATGAGAGCTTTTGGCAAACGTATGTTGGAAAACAACATCAAACCAGAATATGAATGCTTTGAAATGGGACACCTTGACACTATTCTAACTATGGCTAAAAAAGGACAAGTTCCTGCACACCCAATGCAGTTCAACTTCGTTCTTGGTGTACCTGGTTGTACTCCTGCAACAGTTCCAAATCTATGCTGGTTGGTAAACAATATTCCTGCAGGAAGCACTTGGACTGTAACAGGTATAGGCCGTCACGCTTTCCCTATGGCAGCAGCTGGTATAGCTATGGGTGGTAATGTTAGAGTTGGTTTTGAAGACAATCTTTACCTAGAAAGAGGCGTTCTTGCAAAATCAAACGGAGAACTTGTAGCAAAAGTTGTTCGCTTAGCAAAAGAACTTGGTAGAGAAGTTGCTACTTCTGATGAAGCTAGAGAAATACTTTCTCTTCCAAAAAGAAAATAATTAGATTTAATTATTCAATAGAATAATTTTCTTAATTCTCTTTAAACCGTTCAAATTTTTGGACGGTTTTTTTGTATCTTTGCACTTTAATTACTTTTTGTATGGAAAACGTCTTGTACAACGAAATAAAATTCTTAAAAGGTGTTGGCGACAAAAGAGCAGCTGTTCTCAGCAAAGAACTCGGAGTAAACACCTGGGGAGATTTGTTGTACCACTTTCCATACAAATATATTGACAGAAGCCAGTATTATACCATTAGCCAGATAAATTCTGAAGATGTTCACGTTCAGGTAAAAGGCATTGTTCATGAGAAAGAAGTTGTTGGTAATGGAGCTAGTAAACGATTGGTAATATACTTTGCAGACAAAACAGGAGAAGTAGAACTTGTATTTTTCAAAGGGCTGAAATGGATTTATGATAAGGTACATATTGGTAAAGAATATGTAATATTTGGGAAACCTTCACGCTTTCAAGATACATTCAACTTTGTTCATCCAGAAATTGAGGAAAGAGCAAAATATGAAAGTGAAGCTACTGGAGAAAAATTTATGCCTCTGTACAATACTACAGAGAAAATGAAAAACTCTTTTCTCAATACCAAAGCCCTGTCAAAGATTATTTACACTCTTTTGCAAGAGGTATGCAACCAAATTCCTGAAACTCTACCAAAGTATGTAATAGAACAGAACCAACTTGTATCATTAAACAGAGCTCTTATTGAGATTCACTTCCCATCTTCAACAGAAAACCTAGCAAAAGCAAAACTTAGACTAAAATTTGAGGAATTATTCTTCTTACAACTTGGGCACCTAGTTGAAAAAGGTCGCAGAACACAAAAAAGTAAGGGCTTCATATTCTCTACTATAGGAGAACATTTCAATACTTTTTATTCTAAGAATCTTCCATTCTCTTTGACAGGAGCGCAAAAGAAAGTAATTACAGAGATACGCAACGATATGCGTTCTGGTCATCAAATGAACAGATTATTACAAGGAGATGTTGGTTCTGGGAAAACACTTGTGGCCTTGATGAGTATGCTGATTGCAATAGATAATGGATTTCAAGCAGCATTACTTGCACCTACTGAAATACTTTCCCAACAACATTACAATAGTATCTGTAAGTTTTTAAAAGGTCTTAATGTCAATGTAGCATTACTCCTTGGCAGTGTAAAAGGCAAAGCTAGAAAAAACATACTATCAAACCTTGAAGAAGGTTCTATTGATATCATAATAGGCACTCACGCTTTACTAGAAGATAACGTTGTTTTCAAAAATCTTGGTCTTGCTGTAATAGACGAACAGCACCGCTTTGGTGTAGAACAGAGAAGTCGCATGTGGCAGAAAAATAGAGTTAAACCACCTCACATACTCGTAATGACTGCAACACCTATTCCCCGCACTTTGGCTATGACCTGCTATGGCGATTTAGATATTTCCATTATCGATGAACTTCCTCCTGGAAGAAAACCTATACAAACCATACATCTGTACGACAGAGATATTTTGAAGATGTTTCATTTCATGCATCAGCAAATAAAAGCTGGCAGACAGATATACGTTGTATATCCTTTGATAAATGAAAGTGAGAAACTCGACATCAAAGATTTGATGGATGGATATGAGAGTCTTGTTAGGGAATTTCCCCTTCCAGAATATCAAATAAGCATAGTCCATGGTCAAATGAAAAACGAAGACAAGGACTATGAAATGCAGCGTTTTGCAAAAGGCATCTCCAATATTATGGTTGCTACAACAGTCATAGAGGTCGGTGTAGATGTCAGCAACGCTACTGTTATGATAATAGAAAATAGTGAAAGATTTGGATTAAGCCAGCTCCACCAATTAAGAGGCAGAGTCGGCAGAGGTTCAGAACAAAGTTATTGTATCCTAAGAACAAAAGATAATCTTTCCAAAGAATCTGCTCATCGTATAGATATTATGTGTCAAACCAATAATGGATTTGAGTTGGCAGAAGAAGATTTGAAGATGCGTGGACCTGGCAGCATTTCTGGAACAGAACAAAGTGGTGTAATGGATTTAAGAATAGCTGACATCATAAAAGATGAGCCTATAGTAGCACGCACAAGACAATTTGCGAATGCTATAATAGCTAATGATCCTATGCTTGAGCATCCAGACAATGCCCTATTGAAAAGATACATACTTAGAAAGCACCCTATAACTGATTTCTCTAAGATCTCTTAAAAAGAAATTTCTTGCAAAAAAAACTTATTGTTTTACTTCCATTGCTTGTCTTAATCCTGAACCAAGCATAAAGAAAGACAAAACCAATAACATAATAGCTACACCTGGAATTATTGCCATATAGGCAGCATCAAGTATGATGTATCCATAATTTTCTTTTATCATACTTCCCCAAGAAGGAATAGGGGGTTGAACTCCAAGACCCAAGAAACTAAGACCTGCTTCTTGCAAGATAGCCGTAGCAAAATTGGAAGCAATAACAACTGTCACCGCACCAACAACATTAGGTAAAATGTGTTTTATTATTATTCTAGAATTGGAAAATCCTAAGGCTTTTCCAGCCAATACAAATTCCTGTTCTTTCAAAGACATAACCTGACCTCTAACCATACGGGCAATATCCACCCACATAGTAAGACCAACAGCAACAAACACTTGCCAGAAACCTTTTCCCAAAGCAAAAGTAATAGCAATTACCAAAAGAATAGTAGGAATAGACCAAATAACATTGATAAACCACATAATAACATTATCGACCTTTCCTCCGAAGTATCCTGCAATAGCTCCTAGAGTTACACCTATAAAGATAGCAATAATAATAGCAATAAAGCCTACAGAAAGAGAGACTCTTGTTCCTATCATAAGCTGAGACAAAAGGCAACGTCCATATTTATCTGTTCCAAGAAGATAATGTTTTTCTTCTATCTCGTATTTCGTTCCTTTCTTCAAGGATTTTACCTCTCCTTCATTAGAATTGTCTCCCGTAAAAGTTTCATATGTTAGAATATCATCTTTTACAGAATACTTATAGATAGGAATATTTGTTGTGGAACTAGGAGTTCCAAAGAGCATATTCTCAAAGAAATTTGTCTTCACTTCTTCCCTATCATAGACTTTCAGCATTTGAACTTTAAATCCTGGCTTTTTTATAGCTAATTCCAAATGCTGTTCATTGGCATAGGGTGTTTTATCGGGTGTAATAGCATAACCAAGTATTGCCACTAAAGTAAACAATACTATCACACACATAGACACCACTGCCAAAGGATTTTTCCTCAATCGTTTCCAAACCACAGAGTTTGGTTTTGAAGAAAAATTTCCTTGAGAGGTTTGTTTGAATGTTTTTTTCTTAAATAAGGTTGAGTTCAACTTTAGCTTCATCGCTCAACATTCTAATATCCCATTCTGGTTCAAAAGTCAGTTGCACTTGAACATTCTTCACACCATCTACATTCTTTACAGTACCTTCTACCAACGCAGGCATATTCTCTGCTTCAGGGCAGTTTGGAGCTGTAAGAGTCATAACTATCATTACAAAGAAATCATCATCGATATCTATCTTGTAAATCAATCCCATATCATAAATATTTACAGGGATTTCTGGATCATATATGGTTTTTAAAGATTGAATAATTCTATCTCTTAATATTTCTTTTTCGTCCATAGCAGTTTATGAGTTTTGATTTTTAATATTGAAAGCCATTGCATACAATTTTATCTGCTTAATCATAGCTACCAATCCATTGGAACGTGTAGGTGAAAGATGTGTAGTAAGACCTATAGTATCTATAAAATGAAGGTCTGCCTTTTCTACATCTTCTGGTTTTTGATGATTGAATACTCTTAAAAGCAAAGTTATGATTCCTTTTGTAATAACTGCATCAGAATCTGCCTTTATATCCATAACACCATCTTGCATCTTAGCACTAACCCATACTTTTGACTGACAACCTTTTATAAGATTGTTTTCATTTTTATCTTTTTCCTCTATGATTGGGCATTCTCTACCTATCTCAATAAGATAATTGTATTTATCCATCCAATCCTCAAACATAGAGAATTCATCTTCTATTTCCTGTTCTATTTCTTCTATAGTCATTATCGTATCTTATTATTTTATCATTTCTAAGATTTCATCCAAAAACTTTCTATCGTTTGACAAACGGGGAACTTTATGCTGACCTCCCAGTTTGCCTTTCTCTTTCAACCAATTGTAGAATGTATTTTGTGGAGCAATGTGGATAATAGGTTTTTTCAATACAAAATCCTTGTATCTCTTTGCTTCGTAATCTGAATTTACGTTTTGCAAAGAATTGTCAAAGATTTCAGCAAACTTATCTAAATCCTGAGGTGCTTTCTTGAACTCTATAATCCACTCATGACATCTTTCATTGGTTTCTTCATTTGTGTATGGTCCTCCTGTATAATCTGTAATAATACAATCTGTTGCATTGCAAACCATAGACAATGCTTTATCTGCATTATTTACTATCAGTTCTTCCCCACACATATTTATGTAGTGTTTTGTTCTTCCTGTTATTTTGAAACGATAAGGTGTCTTCTGTGTAAAACAGATTGTATCTCCTATCATATAACGCCATAATCCTCCATTGGTACTGATAACCATAGCATAATTTCTTCCTAACTCTACATCTGCCAATGTAAGAACTCTTTTGTTTCCCTTTTCTAAATCCTCAAAAGGAATAAATTCATAGTAAATACCATAATCCAACAACAAGAGCATAGAATTGGAATCTGTTCTATCTTGCAAACCGAAGAATCCTTCAGAAGCATTGTAGGTTTCCATATAATTCATATGCTTTGGCAAGATTTTCTCATATTGTTCTCTGTATGGTCTAAAACTTACACCTCCATGGAAGTAAACTTCTAGATTTGGCCATATCTCCTCTATAGTCTTTCCTGTGTAGTTCATCAATCCATTAAGCAGAACCATCATCCAAGAAGGTACTCCCGAGATAGAAACAACGTCCTCAGTACTTACGGTTTCTATCATCTTATTCAATTTTTCTTCCCAATCAGGTAAAAGGGCTATTTCCTTCTTTGGGACTCTATACCACTCTGCCCAAAATGGAAGATTGTCTATAATAATGGCTGAAACATCTCCACAAAAAATATCATTGTTGAATATATTATCCTGCTTTGAACCACCAAGAGCCAAAGACGATCCAGAAAAAACAGCACTATCTGGATGGTTGTTTGTATATAAGGCGAGCATATCCTTACCTCCCTTGTAATGACACTCTTCCAACGATTCCCTACTTACAGGTATAAACTTACTCTTAGAAGATGTTGTCCCACTACTTTTGGAAAACCATTTAATTTCACCTCCCCACAATACATTTTGTTCACCTTTTAATATACGGGTAAAGAATGGAAGAAGAGATTCATAGTCATTCAAAGGCACTCTTTGTCTAAAGGTTTCTTCGTCCTTGATAGTCTTATAATCATAATATTGCCCCCAAACAGTGTCTTTGCTTCCTTCTATCAAATCCATAAACACCTTATGCTGAACATCTATAGGATTCTTCATAAAATTCTCTATTTGAGGAATCCTTCTCAGCATTATCTTACTTATCAGATTATTAAGTGGCATAATATTATTTCTTTATTTTATTTTTCTATCTCTTCGTTTTGCTTTGGTAAAACTTCGTTTTAGTTCAGCGAAACCTCGTTTTATTTCGGTGCTTTAATCAACAGCCATATTGCTATTATGGTATAAAGAATTAAAGGTATCACCACACTAAGCAACGGAGGCATATTTCCATTTGTTGCCCAAGTTGCCGTAACTTTCATTACCAATATGAGAGAAAACGCCAAACCTATACCAGAGGCAAGATTCAATCCCATTCCTCCACGCTTCTTTTTACAAGAAAGCGTCACACCTATAACAGTAAGGATTATGTAGGCAATAGGATTTAAAAGTCTTTGATATTTTTCCAGCATTAGATTTGGAACTTTATTTGTTCCTTTCATTCTCTCTCGCTCAATGGTTTTGTTTATACCATTGAAATCCAAAACATCCACCTTAAACAATTTCATATTGAAATCCAAAGGTCGAAGTTTTATATCTATAGGCATCTCAAAACCTTTTGTTAAAGATTCTTTCTTTCCATCTATTGTCCTGATGGTGTAATCACGCATCATCCAATTATCTTTAACAGAATCGTATGTAATAGTATTTGCAGTGATCTTCTCTACAATTTTATTTCCCTTAAAAGTTTCTTGTGTAAACAAAAATCCACAACTTGTCACATTATCAAACCTTTGGACATAGACTTGCTTGTCTTTGGCATTTTGTATGTGAATATTGTATTGCAGATTAACATAAGTATTTCTGTAGTATTTTGCTTCAAAATCATACTTCTTAACATTCAGTTGAGGAATAAGGAAATTAGCTAAATACAATCCAAACAGACCTACTATAATGGAAGAAAATATAAAAGGTCTCAACATTCTACGGAAAGAGATACCAGAAGCAAGAATGGAAACAATCTCACACCTTGACGTGAGTCTGGAAGTAACATAGACTATGGAAATAAAGAAGAACAAGTGTCCTAAAGTATTGACATAGAATGGAGCAAGATTAAGATAATAGTCAAAAACTATTGCTTTTAATGGTGCTCTGTGATCTATAAAATCATCTATCTTCTGACTCAAATCTATTATGACTATGATAAGCACTATAAGCAAGATAGCCACAACAAATGTGGAGAGTATCTTGCCTATTATATACCAATCCAGGCGATTGAGAAAATATGACTTACCTTTTTTCATTTCAAGATTTTTTGCAAAGATAACGAAAAATTACAATCTTCTGCCAAGCTTTTCTACCATTGCACTCTTCCAAATGTAAAAATCTCCAGCAATTATATGTTTTCTTGCTTCTTTCACAAGCCACAGATAGAAACCAAGATTGTGTATAGAAGCTATTTCCAATGCCAACAGCTCTTGTGAAACAAATAAATGTCTAAGATATGCTTTCGTGTAGATGTGGTCAACAGATGTTGTACCATTCTCATCTATAGGAGAAAAATCATCAGCCCATTTCTTGTTTCTCATATTTATTGTTCCTTCTGAAGTAAACAACATTGCATTTCTTCCATTTCTGGTTGGCATCACACAGTCAAACATATCTATACCAAGGGCAATACATTCCAAAAGATTTTGAGGAGTTCCTACACCCATAAGATATCTAGGCTTTTCTTTTGGAAGAATTTCTGTACAAAGGTCTGTAATTTCATACATTCTCTCTGTTGGTTCTCCAACGCTCAATCCACCCAAGGCGAAACCATCCATATCATATTGTATAACATTTTCGCAAGCCTGTTTTCTCAAATCATCATAGACACTTCCCTGCACTATAGGAAACAAACTTTGAGAATAACCATACACAGGTTCTGTTTCTGTAAATCTATTAACACAACGCTTAAGCCATTGAGACGTAATTCTCAAAGAATTCTTTGCATATTTGTAATCACAAGGATAAGGAGTACACTCGTCAAATGCCATCATAATGTCTGCACCAATTATTCTCTGTGTATCAATTACATTTTCTGGAGTAAATTTGTGTAAAGAGCCATCTATGTGAGAACGGAATGTGCAACCGTCTTCAGTCAATTTTCTTATCTTGCCTAAAGAATACACCTGAAAACCGCCACTATCTGTAAGCATAGGCTTGTTCCAAGAATTAAACCTTTGAATACCTCCTGCCTTTTGTATAATATCCAAACCTGGTCTAAGATAAAGATGATAAGTATTTCCTAGAATTATCTGCGCCTGTATCTCATTTTTCAAAACATTCACATCAACACCTTTCACACTGCCTACTGTTCCAACAGGCATAAATATAGGTGTTTCTATCTCTCCATGTGCAGTTTTTATAACTCCTGCCCTAGCCTTGCAATCTTGTGATAATGCAGTTAATTTAAATTCCATTATGAGTTATCAACAATTCGTGTTTAATAAATTTTCTACAAAGATACTTCTAAAAGCTGAATAATTGGTAACTTTGCGAGAAATTATTTTTAATGCTATGTTAGATTTTTTACAATACAAATTTACAACACTAACTCTTGGCCTGTCTATTGTGGTAGGTCTTATTGTTGTTTTTCAAATTCTTCACTACATTCTTGTATATGGAAGAATACTCTTTTATGGTAAAAAAGATAAAGATTCCTCTATGGAAGAAACTCCATACCAAGAGGGAGTCAGTATAGTTTTGGTGGCAAACAACAATGGTACAGCCTTACAAAATCAGGTTTTGAAGATACTTGAGCAAGACTATCCTAAATTTGAAGTTGTTATTGTTAACGAGAACTCACAAGACGATACAGAATTTGTACTTTACGTTTTGCAACAAAACTATGACAATATCAAAGTAGTCAATCTGCAAAAGAATCTCAACAAATTCTCTGGCAGAAAATTTTCTTTGGCACTTGGTATCCGATCTGCCACATACAACAACATAATCCTGACAGATATTCTTTGTGATGTAAAAGACTTTGACTGGCTACAGAATTTTGTCAATCCTTTAAAAAATCCAGAAAAAAAGATACTTATTGGCTATTGTGGCATAACTCCAAAGAAAGGATTTTTGAATCAACTGGTACAATATCGTCATGCAAGCAAGACTATGGACAGTCTTGGTATGGCTATTTTCTCTCGTCCCTATACAGCAGACGGCAGAAACATCTGTTACAACAAGGATTTCTTCTTTAAGAAAGACGGTCTTATCACTCAATACAGAGAGGATTGCAGACAAGAAGATTATTTTGTAAACCGCTATGCAACAAAGAGAAATTCCATTATCAACCTCAACCCTAAGGCATTTGTTTACAGACCTGCCTACAACAAATACAAAGATTTCAGACGTGACGCTTACGCAGAATATTTGTCACGCCGCACATTTGCTTTCAAGGACAAATTTAGACTGACTTTACTCCCTCTTTCTACCCTTTTGATTTACCTTTTGATAATTTTTTTGATAATTATTGGCTTCCCTTGGCAATATTGTTTGATTCCTATCGTTTTAAAATGGATAATTCAAGTTATATACTACAAAAAGTGTATGAAAAAATTGGAGATTGAGCATTGTTGGTTTTGGGCTCCATTGTACGAAATCTTCTTCATATTCTTCAATTTCAACTTGAGAATCAAAAAATTATTTACAATAAAGAGAAAACACAAAATCAAATGGGCGTAGCAACTAAACAACTTACACAAAGAGCTCAAAGAGATTACGAACTAGTACTCTTGGCAAGAGACAAAGGCGACCAGAAGGCATACGCAGACCTTTTGGAGGCTTATCGTGAGCCAGTGTATTATATGTTGCTAAAGATGACACGAAGCACGGTGGATGCTGATGATTTAACTATTGAAGCATTTGGAAAAGCTTTCCGCTCATTGAATGACTATAGCCCAGAACACGCTTTTTCTACTTGGCTGTTTAGAATAGCTACCAACAATTGTATTGACTTTATCAGAAAACAAAGAGCTTACACCATTTCTATGGACGACGGTTATGAAGATGAAGAAGGTTATGTAAACTCTACTGTCAAAAATCTTGCCTCTGAAGTAAAATCTCCAGAAGAAGAGTTAATGTCTGAACAGCAAAAGTTATGGGTTCGCAATGTTGTTTCCAAACTAAAGCCTCACTACAGAGTATTGATAGAAAAGCGTTACTTTGATGAAAAATCTTACGAGGAGATAGCAGAAGAAGAAAATATGCCTTTGGGTAGTGTAAAGGCTAAACTTTTCCGTGCCAGAGCCTTGTTAATGGATATCATCAAAGAAAATCCAAGCAAAAGATAAACATCTATACCCATAGATGAAAGAATTTGATTTCAAAATAGCTGAAAAGCTTTACATAGAATCCTTTCCGGAAGATGAGCGAAGAAGTTTGTCTTCCGTTTATTCTCTTTTAGATAGCCCAATATTTGAATTTATCCCTATAAAAGAAGACAATAATTTTCTTGGATTTGCCAATATCTGGGATTTTCCTGAATTTGTTTATATAGAACATTTTGCTATAATGCCAAATATGAGAAACAATGGCATAGGTTCTCGTTTTTTGAAAACATTACAGGAAAGGAAAAACAAACCTATTGTTCTTGAGGTAGAGAAACCAGATAATGATTTGGCAAAAAGAAGAATAGGTTTTTATCAAAGAATGGGATTTCATCTACTAAAAGACTATTATCTGCAACCACCTTACACACAAGAAAGCCAAAGCGTAGAAATGAAAATCATGGTTTTCTCACCCAAAGAAGAAAACGAAATCTGTTTCCAGAAAATAAAAGATACTTTATACAAATTTGTGTACAAAGTAAAATAAAACGAAGAGTTGATAAAATAACTCTTCGTTTTATTTTACTAACTCCTCGTTTTAATTTTTTAAAACGGCGTTTTATTTCTTTGCAAATCCGATTTAAAATATCTGCAAATCGGACTTGTAATATTTGCAAGTCCGACTTGCAGAATTTAACTCTTCGTTTTAGATTATTAGAAGTAGGTTTTAGTAATTTAAAATGAGGAGTTAACAATAACTATCGCCGATATAATATAGTCTATCTGTAAAAAAAAAGAATCCTTAAGGATTTCTCCTCAAGGATTCTCAAATAAATAATATTAAACTCTTATCTTTTCAGTTTAAAATCTCCAACCCAGTTTCAAATAACTTGTATTTTCTCTTATTGTTCCCTTTGGATAATCTATCATCTTATCTGTGTAAGCATGTTTGTATTGATAGCCAACTATAAAGTGACCTATTCTCCAAGATACCTCACAGTTAAGACCAATCTCGTGTCTGTTAAACTTGTTGAAATCCACATCTTCGTATTGGAACTCTCCGCTTACAGTATGCTTCAACTGACCTGCCAACATATAATCATAATATGCTCCTATTCCAACCTCAAAACCCCTCCAACTAATTCCAGATGTAGAGACCATAAAGGTTAAAGGAATAGAAATAACATCTGAACGGAACTTTCCATCATCTCTTTTTGCGTATGCTCTTTCATAGTTAGCATCTAACTTTAAGGCATAATCTTTAGAAAATTGCCACTTGTAGAAAATTCCTGCAGACAAAGCATAAGATTCTTTTCCTGTCATATAACCTTCTTTGTAATCGTGAGTATTGTCCCCATACATAAAATTCAATCCAAAGTAACTTTTGTGTTTATATTGTTTACCTCCAAATGAAAACATAGGGTCAATATCATAATCATCTTCCTGATTTTTTGATTTCTTTTCTTTTTTCAGATTTGCAGTATTGATAGCCAATACAACTTTTTCTATATTATTAACAGCCAATGCTGTCTTGCTGTAATCCAATAATGAAGCAGAATCTGCATAGGCTTCAATACGAGGATCACCTGATCTTACATATGAATAAGCATTATAAGGCTTAAGCAACTCTGTTGTGATAGTATTATCTGACAAGAAAACAGGAGCAAGTATAGCTGAAAAATCATTAACACCATCTTTCATAAAATATAATAAATCATTATATTCATCCTCTTCATCTGCTTCTTTTTCTCCATAATAGTTAAGTCTATTTATCTCAAAACTTGTAATTATATTCATTCCTCTGTTTTCATTCATATATTTTTGTACAGAAGTGTAGTCAGAAGTAAAAACTATTACCACATCACGTTTAAGTTCAGAAGCTCTTGATTTCAGTTTTTTTGCTAATTCTATCATGGCTGCATTACTAGTAGCAAGACAAGCTCCATGTTTTATCAAAACATGTCCTTGAATAGTCTCTGAGCCATCACCAGTATGCTCTGACATTAAAAGCATTTCGCCTTCTTGTTTTTCGCTGGAAGTACTCTTTATAACAGTATAAAGAATTTTTACTTTTCGTGGCTGAGAATCATCATCTGCTACCACTTCTTCTACTACTACTTCTTCAATTTCTGCGTCTATTTCATCTTTATAGAAAACATCTCTATCTTCTTCTATCAATGTGGTTGTAAGACCTATTGCTTCCAATTCTGATTTTATGTAATCCAAGGCCTTATCTTCATAGATAGTTCCGACTCCCCTTCCCATCATATCTGGTGAAGCAAGGGTACTTACATGTTTTTTTAGATTTGACTCCAAATCTGTTTGCGCATTCAATGAAACACAACATACAATAGCGCAAAATACCAATAAGATTGTTCTTTTCATTTTTTTATGTTTTTTGTTTATTTTTTCGCTTATTTATTTGCAAAATTATAGTTTTTTTTACAGAAGCAAATTTATTCACTTATTTTTATTGCTTGCTTCAGTTCTGTAATTGTAAATATGTGTAAAGGATCATAGATTTTGAAAGGAATATCTGGAACAGCTCCCACGCTCTTATCTTTTCCTGCAAAGCTACCATACATAGATGAAATGGTAAAAGATAGTTTTGATTTAGGCATAGAGAACAACAAAGGGTCTGCATAAAAAGCCTTTACCTCACCTTCTTCTCCTACCACTTCACAATTCTTTACATAGGTCTGCATAAGAGAAGAGAAGATGGCAGCACCAGAAAATGAGTTTCTTGACTGAACAACATAAACCTTTCCTGTAAATTTCGGTTTGGATTCTGAAGGATAAAAGAATGTTTTTCTTTGTATGTATTCTTGAGATCTATCTGAATAAACAAGCCAATCATATTTCTTTTTATCTCTTTGCTTGCTGAATCTCTGCATCCAGGTTCCTGCATACACGCTAGATGTTTCTTTCATAAAAAATCCTACCAACCAGTTTACCAAAGCCACAGAACCTCCTCCATTACAGGAAACATCTACAAAGAGTGTATCTATCTTTCTTTTCTGTAAGGTATCAAACAAAGCAATAACATCTTTTCTGTATTTCAAAACACCTCTTATTCCCGAAGGCATAAAAGTATTTACCTCCATTACAGCTGTAGAACGAACAGTATCATAGACCAGATGCAAGTTTCTGCTGTTTTTATACTTTTTATCACTTTTTTCTCTTTTCAAAGAAGATGTGTAATGATTTCCAAGAGAATCCACATAGGTATATGGGATAGAATCTATTATCATATTGTTGTTGCAATATAGACGGATATAGTTTAGAAATGTTATGTTCTTCATAGGTTCTATGAAACTATATCTACTATCTACAAAGTTTTTGATTTCCTTTGGTGTCTTACCGTCCAAGGTTTCCAAAGTACAGATATCTCCATTGGAATCTACAAAACAGACATTCTCTCCTACCTCCTCTATGTATGGAATCATAAGAGGCTTGGTCATTTTCTTTCTAACTTTCTTTGGAGCTGCTATTCTGCTGTGAGCATCCAGATAGCAGTTTAGTTCTGTCATTATGTTGAGAAATTCTCTTTTCGTCTTAGGAGCAGTTATTGAGGATTTGATACTATCTATCTTTTGTTTCCATTGCTCTTTGGAAAGAACATGATAAGGATAAGGATGAGTCTCTACAAGATTGGTGTAGTAGTAGTCTATATCTGTATGCATATCTTTCACGCTAAGTAGTTTCTTACTTTCCTGTCCAAAGGCAAGAGTAAAAGACAGCATAAGTATAATGAAAAAGTGCAGTTTATTCATAAATTATCATTTTTTGCAAAGATATAAAAAAATAAACAAATTAGTGAATTTATAAAATACCTTTTAGCGAAAAATGTATTACTTTTGCAAATGCAATCATAGGCAAAAGAAAAAACCATAAATGCAGATTATTACACTTACAACAGATTGGGGCAACAAAGATTTCTTCAATGGTATGGTCAAGGGGCATCTATACTCAAGTATAGAGAATGTTAACATTGTGGACATAACCCATGAGATAAGAAAATTTGACACCCTTGATGCTGCATTTGTTGTAAAAAATGCCTGTTTGAAGTTTCCTAAAAACACGATACATATTATAGATGTAAACTCGTTTGAGAGTTGTCAGTATGCTTTTATTGTTGTTAAGGCAAGAGATCAGTTCTTCATTTGTACAGACAATGGCCTTCCTTCTCTTATCTTTGAAGATATTGAAGAAGAGATAGAGATCTACAATACTGAGCATATCTATTCTGATGGTAATTTCTATACATTTGCAGTTTGGGACAACTTCTGTAAGATAGCTCAAATCATTTCCAACACACATTCTTTGGAAACCATAGGCACAAGGATTGACAAATTTGCTGTAGAGCAGCACTCTTTCAAACACTACATAGACGGAGATACTCTTTTCTGCAAAGTTATCCATATAGACGATTACGGCAACGCCTATTTGAATATTACCCAAAAGAAGTTTGACGAAATCCTTCAGGGTAGAAAAGGATTTTCTATCAGCATAGACAGAAATATGGTAATCTCTAAAATTGTTCAGTCTTATCAAGAAACAAAAAACAAAGGAGACGCATTACTTACAATCTCCTCTACTGGCAATTTGGAATTAGCTTTAAGAGAAAGTAATTTTTCCAGACTGCTTGGAATAGAGATAAACTCTACTATCAAGATAAATCTTATTTAATCAATCTTTTGTTTGTTTTTTATCTACGCCAGAATGAGCGTGTGAAGATAGAAAATACTGTTACTAGTTCCAAACGAGCTGCAACCATCATAAAAGACATGGTCCACTTTGCCAAAGGAGTATAATGAGCGAAGCATCCATCATAACTAGAGCCATAGGCAACACCTATATTACTACACATACTTATTGCTGAAACCAAGGCTTCTTCAAATTTTACGCCAGTAAAGATAAACATTATAAAACCAAAGCATGCTGTCAAGCAATAAAGCATAAACATAGTAAAGATATTGAACAAAATGTCTTCATTAACCATTTTCTTATCTAGAGTTACAGGAACAAAGGCATTGGAATGAAGGCTTTTTGTAACATTTGTTCTAGCACATTTAAACAAAAGAATTACCCTCATAAGTTTCATTCCACCTGTAGTACTACCACTCATCGCTCCAGGGAACATCAGCATTATCAATATAACTATAGCACCAGCGTTCCAAGTCATAAAATTAGAATTAAGCAAACCTGAAGATGTAAATACACTAACCACCTGGAACAAAGCTGTACGGAAACTATACTCCAAACCTATTTCCGCTCTATATATAAGCAAGAATACTATTGCTGTTGCAATAACGATTACTGATATGTATATTCTAAATTCTTCACTTTTTCTTATCTCTCTAAAACGGCCTTTAACTATATAGTAAAGAAACAATAGATTAGTACCTGAAACTACCATAAAACATGTTATCAGATACTGAATCAATGGAGAAAATTCCATAGCAGAAGTATTTCTTGAAGTAAGTCCTCCTGTTGCTATAGTAGTAAAAGAAAAACATATGGCATCAAACCAACGCATTCCTGCCAGTTTGTATGTAATAAGGTAAACTATTGTAAGTATTAGATAAACTCTAATAAGTATATTTGATGTTTCTTTTATCTTTGGAGATAATTTACTTTTGGTTGGTCCTGCTACTTCTGCTGCATACAGAGCCATTCCTCCTCCTCCAACAAAAGGAATAATAGACAACATAATAACAATTATACCTATACCACCTATCCATTCTGTCATTATTCTCCACAAACCTATTCCATATGGAAGACTTTCCACATCTTTCATAATGGATGCACCTGTGGTTGTAAATCCTGATGTTGTTTCAAAATATGCATCTGTAAAGGTTCCTATATAATTTCCCAAAACAAAAGGCAAAGAGCCAAACAATGAAAAAACTATCCATATTGTAGTCACAATTAGGAAACCTCCTCGTTTGTCTATGAATAGTTCTTTTCCTTTTCTAGGAAAGAACATAGCTGCACCTACGGCCAATGTTATTCCAGCAGATATACATAGGTTCTTTATAGCCTGCAACTCTGATGTAACTATGGATTGTATATCACTAGTAAGAACCTCATACACAGAGATAGAGCAACAAGACAACATGAACATACCTTCAATCATAAGCAAAAGACCTATGATATGAAAAACCGTTGAAAGCATCTTTTTATTTCTATCTATTGCATTACTCATCTATATTTTCCTCCACAACGATTTTGAGAACAATGCTATGAAAGCAAATATTTCTAACCTTCCCATAAGCATCAACAAAACTACCACAAACTGCGAAGCTACTCCTAATGAAGAATAAGAGAAACTATTCAAATATCCACCAACAACAGGTCCAATATTTCCAAGATTTGCTATGGAAATAGTAAGTGACGCAGGAAATTCATTACCCAGACATGATAAAAAGAATACTCCAATCAAGAACACAGCAATATACAGGAAGAAAAAACCAAAAACATTCTTTATTTCTTCATTTGGAATACATTTTTTATTCATTCTTACTGGCATAATAGCAGCTGGGTGGAATATTTTTTTCAAAGAAACCTTTGCATACCTCAACAATGTCAAAGCTCTTATTATTTTAAGTCCTGAGGCAGAAGATGCAGAACATCCACCTATAAACATCAAAAATATCAAAGCTGAAGAAACGAAAGCTCCCATTTGGCTTGTCTGCAGATCATATCCCGTAGTAGTTATGATAGAAACAGTATAAAACAAAGCATCTTGTATATCTACATAGAATGGCTTTGGAGAATACAATATCCAATACAAAGCCAATGCTGCTGAAGCTATAAGGATCAAATATATATATGATAAAAATTGTTCATCTTTCAATACTTTAAAATTCCTTTTAAAGACTCCCACCAAAACAAAATAACTGGTACCCGATAAAAACATCAACAATGTTATCACATTTTGTGTATAACTATCGTTAAATACTCCTATGTTGCCATTTTCTGTCGAAAAGCCTCCTGTTGCTACTGTTGTCAAAGAATGACAAAAGGCTTGAAATCCATTCATACTACCCATTCTCAACAAGAAATAACCTAGTATTGTTAATGAAGAATAAACTACTAATATTCGTATAGCAACATCGCTCAAATGAGGATACATCTTATTTTTGTAAACAGATGAGAACTCTGCATTAAAAATATTCATCATCTGTCCAGCCTTAGACCGTAAGAACAATATTATTATTACAGCAAAACCCAATCCACCTACCCATTGCGTCATTGCTCTATATGCTAAAACACCTCTCGGTACCTTTGTTAAGTCATCTATAATGGTAGATCCTGTTGTGGTATATCCAGAATAACTTTCAAATATTGCACCACTTATGGTGAATATATCTGGGAAAAACATATAAGGCAATGCCCCGAAAAGAGGAATTACTATCCACAATAGAGCTATTATTATTTGTCCATCTCTTCTAGATATAGGCAATTGATAATCTCTATTGAAATACACCATAGAAATACCAAATATTGAACAAAGAAAAAATGTTAGGACAAAAGGATAAATGGTTCTTGTCTCTGAATAAATAAAAGAAACAATACAAGGTATTACACAAGAAATACCAAGGGCTAAAACAACTAACCCCAAAAGAAAAAGAACGACTTTCTTGTTAATCCTTGATAATAGACTCATTCTAGTTAAATAGTTTCATCACATTATCAGCAGATTCTGGTAAAGAGAATACAACTACCTTATCTCCTGCCTCTATTCTTGTATTTCCTTTTGCAATAAATGCTTGACCATCTCTTATCACACCACCAATACTTACCCCACTTGGAATCTTTAATTCCATAATCATTTTCTTGGTTGCTGGGGATTTTTCTTTTACTATTACCTCAAAGACTTCAGCATCTATTCCTGACAACCATTTAGAAGATGTTACATCTCCATTTAGAGTAAATCTTGCTATGTATGAAGCTGTTATAAGTTTTTTATTTATAATAGTTTCAATACCTATATCTTGAGAAACGTCTATATAGTTTATATTTTCAACCAAAGCGATTGTCTTTTTTACACCTTGCCTGTGTGCGTGAAGACATGAAAGGATATTTGTTTCAGTAGAGTCTGTTGTAGCGATAAATGCATCTGTATCTCTTAAGCCTTCTGATATCAAGAAATTCATATCACTTCCGCTTCCATGCAAAACCATTGTTGATTTCAGTTCTTGTACCAACTGTGCACCTCTTACTGTATCTTCTTCTACTATTTTTACATTTTTATCATTTTCAAGATTTAATGCTGTTCTTCTTCCTATTCTTCCGCCACCTATAATCATGACATTCTTCACAAAAACATCCTTCTTCTTGAATAATTCTTTGACTATACTTAGACCTTCTTTATTTGCTAGAAGATAAACCAAATCACCTTTTCTATAATAGTCTGAACCTCCAGGTATAATAGTCTGCCCATGTCTAACAATACAAACGACACGGGCTTCCAGTTGAGGGAAAAGTTTTGCTGTTTCTGCAACAGTCTTATCCACGAAAGAAACATCTGATTCTATTCTTGTCATATAGATACTTAACAAGCCATGAGAAAACTCAAAGATTTCAGTTGCAGTACTACTATTCAAAAGATTTGTTATTTCTTTTGCAGCAATTCTTTCTGGACAGACCATCTCATCTATGCCGAAAGTCTTGAACATGTTTTTGTTCACCTCATCAAGATATTCTATAGAACTTACTCTCGCAATAGTTCTCTTAGCTCCCAGTTTTTTTCCAAGCATACAAGTGATAATATTTATACTCTCTTGATGCAAAACAGAAATCAACAAGTCGCAACTTGATACATTTGCCTCCTTAAGTGTCTCTATAGATGTACTATTACCTGTTATTGTCAAAAGATCACTTTCTGATTGTAGCATATCCAACAAATCAGAGTGAGGGTCAACAACAGTTATATTATGTTTTACTTTAGATAAGGTTTTGGCAAGATGAAATCCAACTTCACCATCTCCTGCAATTATAATATTCATTTATGATTCAGTCTTATGTCAAACAAAAAAGTTTAAACGGCAAAATTATAGTTTTTTTCCCAATGCTCCAAAAGAAAAATAAAAAACTACGCCTTTACCTATTCCATATAGTAAACTCTTTTCACTCTATGTGCTACAGAGGTAAATATTTCATAAGGAATCGTATCCAGTTGTTTTGCCAGTTTGGTAGCAGGATTTTCTTCTCCGAATACAACAACAGTATCACCCTGCTTTGCTTCTATTCCTGTCAAATCTATCATACACATATCCATACAAATATTTCCTATGATTGGGGCATATTTACCATTTACCCAAACTTCACATCTTTCATTACCAAGATGCCTGTTCAATCCATCAGCATATCCCACAGGAATTACACCAACTTTTGTCTTACGTTTGCTGACCCATTTTCTTGAATAAGAAACATCTTCTCCGATCTCTATTTCTCGTATCTGAGTTATAAGAGTTCTAAGTTTGTGTACCGTTCTCAAATGCTTCTGTTCTTCTGGATTCACTCCAATTCCATACATTCCTATTCCCAATCTAACCATATCGTAATGAGCTTGAGGGAAACGCACTATACCAGCTGAGTTGCAAATATGTCTTATAATTTTGTATGGAAATGATTTAATTATCTTGGAACTCATTCTTTCGTAAACATCTATCTGTTCCAAGGTGTATTTATCCAAAGATTCCTCATCAGAACCATAGAAGTGAGAAAAGATACTTTTGATTGTTATATTTGTATGAGATTTAAGTATCTCTACCAATTCGTCAATATCTTGCTCCTCAAATCCTAGTCTGTGCATTCCAGAATCTAGTTTTATATGAATATTTATTTTGGAATCAATAAAATATTTCAACGCATCAAAAGAATGAACAACTGGTTCAAGATTGTACTGCTTAATATTTTCCAGACTTTCAACCTCTGGAGTAACCACCATAATAGGAAGTTGTATTCCTCCTTTTCTCAATTCCACTCCCTCATCTGCAAACGCCACAGTAAGATAATCAACCATATTAGTCTTTTCCAAAGCAGAAGCAACCTCATATCCTCCACAACCATAAGATGAAGCTTTTACCATTGCCATAAGCTTTGTTTCTGGCTTAAGAAGAGAATGAAAGTATCTAACATTATCTTCTATAGCTGAAAGATTTATCTCTAGCACGCTTTGATGTCCTTTGTCTGCAATATGACGGGAAATCAATTCAAAATTAAAACTTCTTGCGCCTTTTATAAGAATAGCCTTATCATTATAGTCACTTCTCTTAGAATTGCTTATGTATTCTTCTGTACTCAAAAAGAACTTTTTATTCTTAACAAGTATCAAATCCTTATATTTGTTAAAATCTTTTCCTATTGCGACAAGATTTTCAATACCTTTGTTGAATAACAAGGTATTTATCTTGTCATAAAGTTCTTTTTTGTTTATAGAACTTTGTTGCAAATCGGAAAGTATTACGAGTTTTTCTCTATTTCTTTGTTGATTAAGATTATCCAGAGCAATTTCTAAAGAAGTATAGTCATTTGAATAAGAATCATTTATCAAAATAGAATTATTTATTCCTTGCTTGATTTCAAAACGCATTTCTATTTGTTCAAGACTTCTTATTCCCTCTTTTAATTTTTCTTTGGCTATACCTATTTCCAGACAATAAATGTACGCATTTATTGCATTCTCTATACTGGCTTTATCTGTAAAAGGAAGACTTATTTCCTTTATTATTGCGTTGTAGTTGTAAGTATCTTCAACATTTTCTCCCCAGGAAACAAGTTGGATATTGTTTTTCTTGGCAAAGTCTTGTATCTTACTTGTCAAAAGAGGATTATTGTTATGAAATACAAGTTTTTTGCAATGAATAAATAAATTAAGTTTTTCATCTATTTTCTCTTCCAAAGAGGAAAAGTTTATCTGATGAGCATCACCTATATTTGTAAAAATTCCTATTGTTGGTCGTACAATATTTTCCAATATAGACATTTCACCTTTTTTAGAGATTCCCGCTTCAAATATTGCAATATCTTCATCACCCTGAATTTGACAAACAGAATAAGGAACACCTATTTGAGAATTGAAACTCTTGGCATTTGCTACAACTTTTTTGTCGGAAGATATAAGTTTTAAAATCCAATCCTTTGTTATTGTCTTGCCATTAGAACCTGTAATGGCACAAGATGGAATTTTTATATTTTCAACTCTATGAAGTGTGGCTAATGTCTGCAATGCCTTTACAACATTTTCACATAAAATTATAGTCGCATCTGGCAAAGAAAAAGAAAGATTGTCTTGCACAACAAACATTCTTATTCCTTTGTTATACAATTCTTCTATGTATTTTGAGCCATCATTGGTTTTTGTCTTTATAGCAAAAAATACAGTATCATCTATTGTATTCAATCTTCTGCTGTCAAACAGGATATTTTTTATTTCTGTATTCTCGTATTTATCACCAATAATGACCGCATTTAAGTTTAAAGCCAAACTTTTTAGAGTGATTTTCATTTGTTTTCTCCTCTTTTTTTTGCAAAAATATAAAAAAGTTTGAAAATAATTTTACCATTTCAATAAATGTGTCTATCTTTGCGACGTTATTTCTTTTAGATTTATGCTAAAAGGGACACTTTTTTTAAAACAACATTAAAAAACAGAATAATATGAACGTAGAAAAACTTTTAGCTGACGTACAGGCTAAGAACCCTAACCAGCCATTGTTCTTACAGGCTGTAACAGAAGTTCTTGAAACTATCAAGGATTATGTAAACGCTAACCCTAAATACGATGCTCACAAAGTCGTAGAAAGAATGCTTGAACCAGATAGAATTTATCAATTCAGAGTAGAATGGGTTGACGATAAAGGTGAAATCCAAATCAACCGTGGTTATAGAGTTCAATTCAACAACGCTATAGGACCTTACAAAGGCGGTCTTCGTTTCCACCCAACTGTAACTCTTGATACATTGAAATTCTTAGGTTTCGAACAAACATTCAAAAACTCTCTTACTACTCTTCCTATGGGCGGTGGTAAAGGTGGTTCTGATTTCGATCCTAAAGGTAAATCAGATCTTGAAATCATGCGTTTCTGCCAAGCTTTCATGACTGAATTATTCAAATATATTGGACCAGACCGTGACGTTCCAGCAGGTGACATAGGCGTAGGTGGTAGAGAAATAGGTTACCTATACGGTATGTACAAAAAACTTGCTTGCGAAAATACAGGCGTTCTTACTGGTAAAGGTGCAGAATTTGGTGGTTCTATCCTTAGACCAGAAGCTACAGGTTTCGGTGCTATCTACTTCGTAGAAAACATGCTTAAAGCTAAAGGTGACAGCATAAAAGGTAAGACTGTTGCTATCTCTGGTTTCGGTAACGTTGCTTGGGGTGCTGTAACAAAAGCTACAGAACTTGGCGCTAAAGTTATCTGTATATCAGGACCTGATGGTTATGTAATCGACGAAACTGGCTTCAACCAAGAAAAAATCGACTACATGCTAGAACTTAGAGCTTCTAACAACAACGTTGTTGCTCCATTCGCACAAAAATTCCCTACAGCTAAATTCGTTGCTGGTAAAAAACCTTGGGAAGTTAAGGTTGACATCGCTCTTCCATGTGCTATCCAAAACGAACTTGCAAAAGAAGATGCTGAAACTCTTGTAAAGAACAACGTACAACTTGTATGTGAAGTTTCTAACATGGGATGTACAGCTGACGCTATCGCTGTTCTTCAAGCTGCTAAAGTAAGCTTCGCTCCTGGTAAAGCTGCTAACGCTGGTGGTGTAGGCGTTTCAGGTCTTGAAATGTCACAAAATGCTGAACACCTTCCTTGGACAGCTGCAGAAGTTGACCAAAGATTACACGCTATGATGGATTCTATCCACGCTAACTGCGTTAAATATGGTCAAGAAGGTGGTTACATCAACTACGTTAAAGGTGCTAACATCGCAGGCTTTATCAAAGTTGCTGACGCTATGATTCAACTTGGTGTTTGCTAATTTTTAGTAAAACATATTTATATAGAAAACCACTCCACTTGGAGTGGTTTTCTTTTTGTTTAGAACATCTTGTAATAAAACGCCGTTTTAGAAAAATAAAACGAAGAGTTACGCCAGCGAAACGAAGAGTTAGAAAATTAAAACGGCGTTTTATTTTTCATCAACTTTGTTTTAATAAAACATTATAAATTTAGTTGTGTAAATCTTATGT
>JAGHSX010000063.1 GCA_018065645.1 Candidatus Scybalousia scybalohippi | reverse complement strand
TCATTAGGTATGCCTACAATGAATGATGCTCCACTTTCTTCGTATTCAAAGCTGACTTTATCTTCTTTCTTAGAGACAATAACCAGCTTGCTTCTTGTTATAAAAGATTGTATTATATATACCATTGTTATTTATCTCTATTCTTTATTCTCAGATATATTTCATCTATTACAACTATTAGCAATACTGCTATTATTACTATTCCTACTACTACTGATTCTTTCATTTTATCCGTGATTGTGTGTTTTTGTTTATTGATTTTATATAATTTTTGAGTTTACATCCTCTGTCATCAGCAGCATACTTGTAACTTTCCGCCTCCTCTATACTCCTTCTTTCTGCCACCTCAAACCTTTCATCAGCATACTTTCTGAACCACCCTTCCACCATCGGCACATTCACCAACTCGAAGAACTCGCCCCAATACCCTTTGATTGCTCTGTCAAACACCAGATAGACCTCTGCCATAGAGAGGTAGTAATATTCTTTCATTACATCATCAGCAATCCTGTCTATCATTGCTTCTGTCAGTGGTCTTTTGAGATTGAGCATTTCATTCAGATACACACACTGCAGCTTTATGAGGGCTTTCACTTTAGCCTCGCTGCTTTCCCTTTTTATCTTGGCCAGTGATGGCTCTTTGGCTTGCATAATCTTGCTGATTGTAAGATTACCTTCAAACCTCTTGGCTAATGCACTAGGAGTGCAAGTCCCTAAGTAATTGTTCAGCGTAACTAGTGCTGACGTTGTTTGCTCTGCCATTGCTTCTTATTTTAGAAAAGATTTCATTGAATTGACTATTAAGTATAGCTACAGAAAAATGTTCCTTCTGCCAATTGTCTCCAAGTTCCCAAGCCTTTGATACAAATAGTTGCATATCTGCTTCTATGTCCACACTACCAACATATTTGAGTTTATTGATTAGTTGCTTGAGGTTTGCTCCATCTTTGGCGCTCCAGACATACGGCAAGCCTTTCTTCTCGCCGTATATCTTCTGGAATATTGCCTTGCATTGTATATGCTCACTCATTAGAATACATTTTTTTAGGGTTTAACACTTGTTCTTTCCTTGTTTAGACATATATTTTCTGCCCTTGATATTGTGCCGTATTGGGACTCGCTCCCAAATGCTCTGCCTCGGTGTGGTGTACTTATCTTTTTATTGGCGTTTTTCAATGTCCCACCTTATCAGTTCCTACGGCTTTCAATAACTTTTTAATCAATCCTTTTTTCATTTCCAGTTTCACCCCCTCTGAGGAGTCGAACCTCTTTCAGTTCCCAGGGTATCAAAGCGCACTTCCTGCTGCCGTTGCCTTCGTGCCTCCAAAACAACTATAAACTATAAACAACAGAAATTACACTGTCTCATCTTTGATGCGTTCTATCAGCTGTCCTTCTCCGAGTATCCGCAAGAATGTTCCGTAGCTCATAGGATATACAGGATAGATATATTTCTCATATATGCCACTCCAGGTTGTGATGCCTTCCTCATAATGTTCCAAGGCAAGCCTCTGAACATTCTGCCAATACTTCAACTTATTTCTTTTGCTACGTTTCTTCATTTCTCTTTTCTTTTGTTCCCTGGGTGAGAGTCGAACTCACATCTTATGTTTTCCCATTTAAACTACCAGGGCAACCAAATAAACAAATAATAATTAAAAACAAACTGTATGTGCTCGTTACTTAATGTCTGTCATATTAAGAGGTACTGGCACCCATTCATTAGTTGCGTTTCTCTCCATATATCTTACATAAGTCTTGCTTGTGGTTGGGGAGTAGGCGTCACGGATTATCTTCATACCTTCCTTGAATTCCTCACTATTTGAGTCCTCCGCCATTTTACTCAACTGCATCACTCTGCTTGCTTTTAGTGTTCCTTTGCTATCTCTAGATAGCAGCTTTAAGACCATATCCACCAAAGCCTGTGTTTCTGGAGTATTGCCAAGAGAAGAAATCCATTCTTTTACTTTGGCTATACCATCTTCCACTGTAACATCGTAGTCATCATTGATATTTACTCCTATCTGCACTCTGCGTGTGCCGTCAGATGTTGTAAACATGTGGCTGTAGGTTTCGTTCTTTGTGCCGTAAAGCTCAGCTTTCATACTTAGCAACACTTTGAAGTCTTCCACTACTGTCTGCTTCAACTCTGTCATACGTGCATTCAGTTCTTTGAACTTCTCGCCGTAACTGTTTATCTTCTCATCAGCCATTGCCAAGAACTCTGCTTTTTCTTTTTCTAGCCTTTCCTGGCGTTCTTTCTCTCTCTTAAGAGCCATGTATTTTTCAAACTCTGCTCTTTCTTCTGCTGTAACCTCTACGGTTACTTTTTCCTTGTTTTCTTCCATTGCTATCTATTTTTATATTTCTGTAACATTATGTTCGCTTGCTCGTTGGTGAAGTGGTTGTACAACCTTACCAAATCTCTTTTGTTTATCTTGTTGAATTCTTCCACCTTGGCTGCCTGGCACGCTATCCCTTTCACATATTCCATATTCCCGCTCTTGCCTTGGCATTTCAGCCAACCAAATATGGCAGCCAACAAACCTTTCCTCTTTCTGTCCATATCATCGTCCTTGGAGATTATGTCATTGACCAGCTCCAGAAGGTTGTCCACTATCAGACTTCTTTCCTCATCGGTACACTCTGATATGTGAGATGTTCTGCCCATAGTCATTATGGAGATATACTCCTCTTTGTCTTCCTCTGTCATTTCTGCTTTCTTCACCATCGTCCAAAACAACCTCATTTCTATTTCTCTTCTTCCAAGTTGTCTTTCTCCTGCAACATATCTGCTTTTCTGTCCCATACTACTAAGGATTTACCGCCACCAAATCTACTATTTGCATTGGCAACGAAGTTACTTACTACTATTTTTACATCACTGTCATATCTTACGTAATCCCCGATACCTTTTGGTTGTTCCTTCTCGTTGGCGTGGGATATCCACACCCACAATTTGTTTGGAAACAATCTCCTCAACCTGTTATATCCTGCTTGGTTTATGCCGAGATACTGAATACTATCTACTATGATACATTTTGCGCTTCTCTGCTTGTGCAGTTCTTTCTCTAGGTCTTCCTTTCTGGCGTCTCTCATAAACCTTATGTCCAGACCAACCAACCCTTTCACTCTATCACGCAAAGCCTTTCCAAAACCCTCCTCATTGCTTACATATAGCACGCTGTATCCTATCTCTGCTAACTCTTGCATCAGTTTCATGGCAAAGAAACTCTTTCCATTGAAGGACTTTCCCCACACTATCCAGGAACCTCTTGACTCTGCATCACCAACCAGTTCTCTGAACGCTTCATTCTTCCAAGCTATAGTCTCATACTCCATGGAGACCAACTCTTTCAATGAGCATGTGTTTTTCTTCCTTGCCATACTATCTCTTGTTTACAAATATTCTTCTCTTTGCTCTTCTCAAATCGCCATTGCTTTCGTAGGCTATATCCTCTTGCACTTGTTCATCCACCACGCCGTTAGCCTCACATACCTTCTTCACATCTGCTTCGCTTACTCCTGCAAGTTCCACACACTTGTTACCAAGTCTGCTCCATATCTCTTTATAGCCTTTCTTGTTCTTGCGCACTCCTTGAGTAAGCCTTTTAGTTATGTAATCTGTGCTCAATGTCACTATTCCGCAACCATCTTCCACTTCGTTGTATAAAGTGATGAATAAGTACCAACATTGGTCACATAATTTGTCAAACTCATCGAATATCAGTATTGCATCTTTCTTCACTTTCAGCCCTTCCAAGGCATAAGCTAACTTTTCAGTCTTCTTCATACCCATTGCCTTCGAGTTTAGTCCGCTTATGCGTAGAAGTTCTTCTATAAAGTCGCTCTTGTTCCAAAACTCGCTGCATTGTATTCTATACACATTCTTGTTCTGCATTTCATACATCTTGCTTGTGAATGTCTTTCCTGTTCCTGGCTCTCCAGTGACACACATTACAAGTTTTTCTCTCTGGGCAGTCTCAAATAGGGTAGTAAGTTGTTTGTATGTCTTTGTCTCCGCTTCTCTCCAGTCTGCAAGCACACCATTGCATACATAACTTTCCACTCTGCGCCACATATCCTCTTTTATAAGGTCCCAGTTGTGGTTCATCATCTGGCTTAATGTAGCCGCAGATACGCCTTTCATTACTCTTGCTGCATTGTTTTGGCTGCCTTTGGCTTCTATGAATATCTGCAATGCACTTACTATTTCTTCTCTTGTTTTCATGTTGATTAGTCGGTTATTATTGTTTATAATTGGTTTAATATATCGTCATCTTCTTCTGCGTTTACCTTGACAAGTTCTAGCTTCTTCTTTTCTCGATCAAGGTATCTGTTGTCTTTGTGCTGACCATTCTTATCAGTCAATAGTTTTGCGGAGAAATCTCCTTCCAGTTGAGCTTTGCTCATAAGTGGTGCGGCCAATTTATCTCTTTCTACCACTTTCTCTGTCACATATTGGTCAAGTCTCTTGTTGTACTCTCTTGTTCTTGATAGTTTCTCGTAGTCCTCCTCGGTATAATCTACCAATGCCATTGGTACTACGTCTTTCATCTGCATCATATATCTTAGCTTGCCGTCTTCACTCTCTGCCACCACCTGTTGCATATCGTCCATATCATAGTGAAGTATCCATTTCTTGTCGGCATGTTCTCTCATTTGTATGTCGAAGCACTCATATTTGTACTCCTTGCCACCTCTCACAAGTCTAAGACCATTTGCAGTAAGCATATTTCCGTTGCCTCTCTCTCCGAATGCCATCAGATATTTACTCATATCCATCAGTTTCTTCATTTCTCCATTGCCTTCTGCCCACGCTTTGCAGTATTGCTCAACTTTTTTCTGTCTGTCCAAAGCTATGATTGCTTCCACTATTCGTATGGCTTCCTCTTTGCTTGGGAAATTCTTTCTATTTTGTTGCAACCACTCCATATTTGGCTGGTCTTTGCTTGTGATGTTTGAGTGTGTGTACATAGGGAAGTAGGAGAAGTATTCTTTCTTCAGATACTGCCAATATCTTTCTACAGGCTTAGCTTTAGCGTTACCCACCTTGGCTGGAGTATAATATTCGCTGACCGCATTGTAGTATTTTGGCAATTCCTTACGTCCGTAATTATCGCTCTGAACTTGCCACATCTGATAATAGTTTCCAAAGAGCTCTTTAGTGTGATGAACGGCATTGCGAACAGCATCTATGTTCAATTGGTTGGTTTCTCTCTCGCCGATAGCGTATCCTAGAGGGTAGTCGTTCATTGCGTCAAGGACCACTACTATTGTTAGTCTGTTGTAGTATGACTTTTCATCTTGATAGTAGAATTCCACGTCCCAACCATCGAGTGAAACAAACTTTAAAGGCATATCTGGTCTTGTTCTAGACACCTGCATACTCTTGGTATTGTAGAATGCCTTTGCTCCTTCTCTTGTTGCAGTAGCAGTCAGTTCTATTTCCTTTCTTATCTGCTGAACTCTTCTTGCACTCAATGTATCTGATGTTGCCACCTTGTACAATTCTGCTATCTGCCTATCATCAAACTTATTCCCACTACCAATTATCTTCTCCACGAATGCTCTCTGCTTTTCGTCCATCTTCTGGGCGTTCTTGTTGCCGTACATCTTACTGATGAATACTTCGTAACCCACCTCTCTATAGTCTTGTATCTTCTGGTAAAGTTTTCTTGTAGATTGTGGCAAGGTGTTAGGGTAGTAATCTACCACCTCCAAACCTATCTGGTTACACATATTCTGCCAGAAGTTGGCTTTTTTCATTCTGTGACCACACGCAGTACTTTGTCTTGCGCACTCGTCAAACAAGTAAACTATTGCGTCTGATATAAGAATGTTGTTGTATATCAAATTTCTCTTTTCAGTCTCTATGTGTTTGCCATCTATCTTGTAGCTTTCTACCCAGTCATATATTGGCAATCCTTGGCAGTCTGCCACCCTGCGCTTGACTTCTCCAAGCAATAGTCCGTCTTCCTTATCCAAGGCATCCTCTATGCTGCAGCCAAGATGTTTGACAACCTCTTCTCTGTATTTTAGTGGAATGCTCATCCAACTTATCAAGGCAGGAGTATTCTTACAACCCCTTCTTGCCACCAACATCGTTTTACGATAAGTCATATTGATGTATGTTCTTGGTGTGATGATATTCTTCTTAATCATCCAGTTGGCCTCCACACATACTAGACCATTATATCTCTGAACCCCTTCCATAATACTTTAGTCTATTTTTTGTCCGTTATACTCTGTTATTGCTATGTGTCTTATCAGCTTGCCCAGTTGAGACTGCAACTGATATCTCAATGCGAGCGTTACAGCCATGCTGCTTACCTTAAGTCTTTTCGCTATTTCAGTTCTCACGCCTTGTTTAACCAATATTTCCATTTTCTTTTCTTTGTTTTTGTTTTTTGGGGACTAGGAGGGACTCGCACCCTCACTTCCTCGCAGTGGCTATCGGCTCACCGCTATGCATATTCTATGTTCAGCATCTCTAGTCTCAGAGATATATAATTATGGGTTCTAGTAGTTCTTCACATCACTCTGCACTACATCTTCTATCACTGGGTCCACTCCTTTATACTTGCACCATGCTAAAGCTTGACTCACTCCCCAGAAGTGCTTTCTTTCGCCATTAGCTATTACTGTTACTTTTCCACTATTGCCGTTAAACATTATTCTTACATTGTTTTGTTTTTTCATTGTTTTTCCCTCCTTTTATTTATTTCTTTATCATTTTTCTTGCGTCTTCTACACTTATGCCATGGTTCTCTGCATACGCCTCCAAGCATTCCTCCTCGCTATCACACCAGTACCACTCTGCCTTTTGGAAGTCATCTTCGTATATTCTATTAGTCCATTCTACTTCTGCTTCCAATTCGTTGTCATACTCTTCCAATACTTTTCTTCTTCTGCCACCTTCCCAGATACACAGCTGGTATATTGTCTCGCCTTCTACATTTGTTTTTACTCTTATGTGTAGCTTTGTCATCACACCTTCTGGTGATGTGCAGTCCTCTGCACTCTCTCTTACTAAGGCTAGCAATATTTTCTCTTCTATTCTTATTCCGTCACTTTCTTCGTGAAGAATAAACTTAACTTCGTTTGGGTCAAATTTTAGATTTTTCATTTTTTTGTCGGTTTTATTTTTTTTGTGTATTTTTGTAACAACTTTAGTTTTAAATCGTATGCAAAAATAATACATTTTGCGTAAAAATACGCATTTTGCATAAATATTTTTTGCGAAAAATTTTATTTATATGGATATAAACTTGATTTTAAATAGGTTAAAGCAAATAAAAAAATTTCAAAAAGATAGGCAATTAGTGGAATTTTTTGAAGTAAAAGCATCAACTTTTAGTAGTTGGAGAGCAAGAAATACTATAGATTTTGAGCTTTTGTGTAAAAAATGCCAAGAAAACAATATCTCTATTGATGAATTGCTATCAGAAGAGTGTGATATTACAAAGATGCAGCAAAAAGTAAAAGAATTTACACCAGCGCCTGTTGATACTACAACTCAATTAGTCAATATATTACAAAATAATTTAGCTGAAAAAGACAAGCAAATAGCCTCCCTGTTATCCATAATTGACAAGCTTTCAAACAAACATTAAATACTGTTTAAATTCCCTATAAACAAAGAAGGACTGGGTATTCACCCCAGTCCCATATCAACAATAAAACCGACTGTTGAACACAAATGTGTAAAGAAATGGATCTTCACAGATCGTTAAAACACGTAATTGTTACAACTTTTTCGCTGCAAAATTAGAAAAAATCCTTGTAACCACCTAATTTTTATCTTATTATATATATGTATAACGTGTAAAACTCGTGCACTTTTTTTGTATTTTTACCCCTAACTCATACACTTTTTTAATACTTTTTACGCTAACTGCGTACCTTTTAAAATCACTTTTTGAGGAAGCATTTGAGGAAGCATTTGAGGAAGCATACACATTTTTGCGCCCATTTTGACACTTTTTTACTCGATTTTCAAACAATTTTCAAATAATATTTAACCCTCATTTAAACACAGGGTCCGGATTTCGGACCTTTTCGGACCTTGCCGTTTAAATCCTTATAAATCACACATTCTCCACGCACCCTGGAGCAATAAAATCACAAAAAAAAGGCCAGGATTCACACCCTGACCTCATATAATTCGCACCATTCTGCGCCCCCACGCAAAAATGACCAACTGTTTCCCCCGTTTAAAAATCGTTCAACCCCTTACCCCTCACATACTTACACCTATTTCTCCTCAAATCAATTCACGCCCCCACGTTTTTCCGCCCATAGTGTACAATATTTTTATAGATATCGTTGCGATACGACAACCACAACACCACGAGAATACATATGGTCTTTTACAAAAGAAGTAGGTACAGGTGTTGTATCTACAGCTGTAAGTGGTGCCAAATATAAGTATTACTATAGAGGTTGGGATGGATACTCTGAAGAACAAAAGAATGCTATCCTCGCAGAATATCTTCAAAATGTCAACAATCAAGAACAATATTACAAACTAACTGCAACAAATCCTATTGTCGATATAAGCTCTGGTGGTGGTCTATACGACAAAGGAGAACAACTCAATGGAAAAACGGTGCAATTTAGGAAAAGATTAAATCTTGAAAAATGGAATTTCTTAGGTATTTTGGGCGTTAGCCAAAATGCTGTTTATAACAACAAAGTCAATTTCTTGTATAATACCGACAATAGTGCTGAAACTGTCGATTCTGTCAAGACAAAACACAATGACATGGCTGCTGATGGATTTAACTATAAAACAAATGACTGGGACTCCACTTATTTAGTTTCTACTACAGCCCTACCTTTTGGTCAAGGTATATTTGTATGGCCTTTCAATACAGCATACAATGACACTGTAGAAATATTCACAAAAAATCCTATCCTAACTCAAACTGGTACAGTTTCAAATTTTAATACTATTGGGGACAATGCCACTACATATTTGAAACAATTAAACAACACTTCTACTAGTGAGCACAAATATTTCTCCCTTGCAAATCCATTTACTTGTGATATGAGTGTTCCTGCACTAATAAAGAACTTGTCTGGAGGAGCAGAAAGTGGAGTTATTACTGGCAACAAAATATATGTATATCACCCAAATGCTTTAGGTGAAGGGCAATGGATTGATAATGCTAGTATTTTAAAGGCTGGAGAAGCTTTCATTGTTGAAATTGCAGGAGGAAGAAGTTCTTTTGCAGGAGTTGAAAATACTCAACTAGCCCAAAATTCATTACTTGGATACAATTATACTCCAACATCTTCTTCAAAAATACTATCTATCAGTGGAGAAGAATTCCGTTCTTTTGAGTTTATCGCAATAGACGACCTAAAGAATGTAACACGACTATCTGCTACTTGCCAAGATAATGCTCAAAATGGTATAGACAACTATGATGCAAGTGTTATGTTCTCAGAAGGAGTTTCTCAACCATATTTTCTTGTAAACAATTCTGGAATTAAAGACAATCATTTCTTTACTCTTCCGTACGAAGTACCTCTAAATATTCATGCAGAAAGAAACGATAAAGTATTATTCAATCTCATTTGTCTAGAAAAAGAGAATATCTTTGTTTACCTTATGGATGCAGAACAAGATACTATCATTCGTGTTATGAACAATCAAGAGCCAGCATATCTTGACGTAACTCCAGGAGAAAATGAAGGAAAATACAAGATTGCTTTTTCAAGAAAACAGATTGGACTGGAATCTGTTGTCGACAAAAATATAGACATTATTGTTTGGAACAACAATAGAGATGTATATGTTTCAGGTAAAGACTTGAAATATATAGAAGTTTATAATACTCTTGGACAAAGAATTTATGAAAGAAGTATTAGTGGAGAGGAATTTAACTTCACACTAAACGCAATAAGTGGTGCCTACATAGTAAAGATAAGAAATTCAGAGGGAACAAGCACAAAAAAGATTGTTATAAAGTAAATAAAATTTAATAAAAATTCTCCACTTCTAATTGAAGCGGAGAATTTCTATTATATAAATCAATCATATACCTCCATCAGCTGAAAATAATAA
>JAGHSX010000112.1 GCA_018065645.1 Candidatus Scybalousia scybalohippi | reverse complement strand
GTTTTCAACTCTTTCTTGAACTCTGGACCAGGGAAGAAACGACAAGATACTCTCTTTATGGTCTCTGTGGTCACATCCTCTAGAGTGTTCTGCGCTTTAGCTTTTATCTGAGGCATGAAAGCTCCCAGCATGCCAAACTTCACAGCCGAGCCATTCATAACGTGATTAGAAATACTCATCTCCAAAGCTTTCAATACTGCCAGCATGTCTGGATATGAAACAGTAGTAGCATTGCTCACCTCTTTAGCGATAGTGTCTAGAGAAATATCCTCATTTCTCCACAAACGTGCCAAATACTTTGTTCCTGGATTATCACCTGTAGTGATAGTACGCTTAACTTTAACGTAGTTAATCATAATTTTAAAATGTTTTAAGTCCTTGTCCCTTCAAGGACTGTTTTTGGTTAATAAATGAATAAAAAATTGGTTGATAAATGTTTTAGAAAATCTGGATACCTCTAGAGTAAATCAATACAACCTGCAAGACTAACACCATAAATCTAGCCACAAGAATGTACACTAAAAAATCCTTGAAGCTCATCTTCTTCCAAATTGTCTTTAATTGCTTTAGTTTCCTGATTTTCATAATACAAAGTTACAAAAATTCCCAGACATGGACAAATATTTTAAGCACTTTTTTTAGCCTTTTTTAGCAAAAAAAAATTACACCAATGCCAATGCCCAATCAGGAATATTTTCTGTGTATTGTTTGAAGATTTTTCCGTCCACTGTTCTGTATAGCAACTGTGGCAAAGCATTCTCAACGGAATTGTCATAAATATAGGCTCTATCTGCCAGTTCTATATTGTATGGTGGTTGTTGTCTTGCCAGAACCATTAGGTCCTGCGACAATGCATAGAGTGGGCTTTTTGCTTGTCATGATTTTTTTGCTTTTCTCTCAGCAATGCGCTGACATGTTTCATTGAACATTCTTTGTAAAGCCTCTTCTGCCATACGGGAAGATTCCCTGGCAGATTCTGCTACCTTTTCCATGATAGCGTGAAGCATCTCATCAGTAGGCTCTTCAGTAGAGTTTAATCTATATGAATGCAATGTTTCTTCAGACATATTCTTTTTGATGTTTATCCTATATTAACGGACAAATGCTGTCATTTATTTTAATGCAAAGTTGAAAAAAAATTTTCCCGACATGTAAAAATGGAGTCTTTTATGTATTGATAGATTTTCTTAAAATACTGAAAAATAGTATGAAAAAATATTGTTAACAATTTTTGTTTAAAACTTATTATGAAAATCTTCTTCTCCTTTTTAGATTTACTATAGTTTTGTAGATGAAAAATAACATACAAAAGTAATATCAAGAAAAATAACTTAAAACAATGGGTACAATCAACATAGCAAAGAGAGACGGTAAGCAGGAACCTTTTTCAATAGAAAAAATTAAGGGTGCAATAAAAAAAGCTTTTTTGTCAGTAGGTAGTTTTGCCACCGAGGCAGACTTGACAGATATACTTTCACGAGTAACTATCAAAGACGGAATGTCTGTAGAAGAAATACAGAATCAGGTTGAGGTTGCTTTGATGGCAGAAAAGTATTATGCTGTTGCCAAATCTTTTATGTTGTATCGTCAGCGTCACTTGGAAGACAGAGAAGTGAAATCGAAGCTTGAGTTTTTGATGAACTATTGTGATGCAGAAAATGCTGCAACAGGTTCTAAGTTTGATGCAAATGCTAATGTTGAGAGCAAGAATATTGCTACCCTTATTGGAGAACTTCCAAAGCAGAATTTCATTCGTCTAAACAGAAGATTGCTTACTGATAGGCTGAAAGAAATGTATGGAAAAGATTTCTCAGACAGATATTTGTACTTGTTGGAACACCATTTTATCTATAAAAACGATGAAACTTCTCTTGCAAACTATTGTGCCAGTATAACTATGTATCCTTGGCTGTTGAATGGAACAATAGGTATAGGAGGAAACTCTGTTGCCCCTACAAACCTTAAATCATTCTGCGGAGGTTTTGTAAATATGGTGTTTATGGTTTCAAGTATGCTTTCTGGTGCTTGTGCTACTCCAGAATTCCTTATGTATATGAACTATTTCATAGAGAAGGAGTACGGGGAAGACTACTACAAGAATGCAGACAAGGTCGTTGACCTTTCTTTGAAACAGAGAACTCTTGATAAAGTTATTTGCGATTGTTTTGAACAGATAGTATATTCTATAAATCAACCTACAGGAGCAAGAAACTTCCAGGCAGTATTTTGGAATATTTCATACTATGACAGATATTATTTTGAATCTTTGTTCGGCGAATTCTTCTTCCCAGATGGAACAAAACCTCATTGGGATGGTTTGAATTGGCTACAGAAGAGATTCATGAAATGGTTCAACAAGGAAAGAACAAAGACTGTCCTTACATTCCCTGTAGAGACTATGGCTCTTTTGACAGAAGATGGAGATGTTAAAGACAAGGAATATGGAGACTTTACAGCAGAAATGTATGCAGAAGGACACTCTTTCTTTACTTATATTTCTGATAATGCAGATTCTCTTTCTTCATGCTGCCGTTTGAGAAATGAAATTCAGGATAATGGTTTCTCATACACATTAGGCGCTGGGGGCGTTTCTACTGGTTCTAAGAGTGTTTTGACAGTAAACTTGAATCGTTGTATTCAATATGCAGTTAAAGAAGGTATCCCTTATTTGCAGTATCTTGATGGTATAATAGATCTTATGCATAAGGTTCAGACAGGATACAATGAAAACCTTAGAATGTTGAACGATAAAGGTATGTTGCCTTTGTTTACAGCAGGCTACATAAATATTGCTCGTCAATACCTTACAATAGGTGTTAATGGTCTTGTTGAAGCTGCAGAATTTCTTGGAATAGAAATCAACGATAATCCAGAGTATGAAAAATTTGTTGCAGACATATTGGGAACAGTAGAAAAATACAACAAGAAATATCGTAGCAAGGATTTGATGTTCAATTGTGAAATGATACCTGCAGAAAATGTCGGTGTTAAACACGCAAAATGGGACAAGGAAGATGGCTATAAGATGAACAGAGACTGTTACAACTCATATTTCTATATTGTTGAAGATACTTCATTGAATGTTTTGGATAAAATGCGTCTTCATGGTAAGAGATATATAGAACATCTTACTGGTGGTAGTGCATTACATTTGAATATGGAAGAGCATCTTTCTGCAAACCAATATAGACAATTGTTGCGTGTAGCAGCCAAAGAAGGTTGTAACTACTTTACATTTAATATTCCAAATACTGTTTGTAACGATTGTGGTCATATAGATAAGAGATATTTGCATGAATGTCCTCATTGTCATTCAAAGAATGTTGACTACTTGACAAGAATTATTGGCTATATGAAGCGTGTAAGCAATTTCTCTATTGCAAGACAAAAAGAAGCTGCACAACGTTACTATATAAATGCTAGCCAGAGTAGATTTGATTCTCCTCTTCCAGCAAGACAGATTCACAATGAAGAAATGTCTGCACTAAAAGCAGAAGAAACTCAGGAAAAATCCACTTTGAAATAAAATAATGCTGAAATTTTACAATTTCGATATTGTATTTTCAGAAATTCCAGACGAGGTAACCCTTGCAATCAATATTTCGGCTTGTCCAAATTGTTGTGAGGGTTGTCATAGTCCTTGGTTGTGGAAAGATGAAGGCAATCTTCTCAATCAAGAATCTCTTTCTGCTCTTGTGGAAACCTATCTAAATGAAATTACTTGTGTTTGCTTTATGGGTGGAGACAATTCCCCAGAAGAAGTAAATGCATTATCTTCTTTTGTTCAGAGCAATTACGCTCTAAAAACTGCTTGGTATTCTGGTAAAGAAAATCTCCCAGAAACTATAGATGCAAGAAACTTCAACTATATAAAATTGGGGCCTTACATCAAATCTTTAGGTTCATTGAAAGATAAGACAACCAACCAAAGGTTGTATTCTGTTTCTCCTGAAGGAGAGTTTCAAGATATCACCTCTCGTTTCTGGAAAAAATAAATTTTTCCTTCCTTTGCAACAAAACCAAATAAAAAGTGTCTTTATTTGGTGAAAAATTCATATATTTGCAGATTGTTTAAGAGAATATAATTACTAATATGAAGAAAATACTTTTATTGACTACTGCATTCTTAATGGTAGTTCTTAATGTTAGAGGACAAGGTTGTGCTTCTGATACAGTATATAAATGGGTTAATGGGGCGAAGGTTGAATTTACTGATACGGAAAGAGCTAATGGTGTGCAACTTTCTTGTGATAATCCTTTTGATTCTTTGTATCCTAGTGTTTTTGCGTATGGAGATCCTGATGCAGGCTATACATACGAGAGTATACCATACGAGCCACCTTTTGCTTTCAATTCAGGAACAGAAGTAGTACTTCCAAAAGATGACTGTTGGGGTAAGGTATTTGGTTTAGGTTACAACAGACCACCAGAACCAGCAGGAACACCTTCCTTCTTCTTCAATTTCTATGGACAAAACTATCAGAACGTTTCTGTTTCTTCCAATGGAAACCTAAGATTTATTGCAGGTGCAGCTGACTATGGTAATTATGTTACTCCTGAGTCTGCAGTAGCAGCAGCCGACTATACATATTGTCCATTTGCAACAAGTAATCCATTTCCAGATAGCAGAACAATGTGGGGAGGTTATGCTAACCCAACTTTAGGAGGTGTTAGTGGACCATTTCATGATATTTATTTCTATGGTTCTAATCAGTATCCTGGACACATGTATTTTCAGGTTATTGGAGATTATCCTTGCAGAAAGATTGTGTTAAGTTATTATCAGGTGCCATTGTTCGGAAATACATCACAGATAGCTACACATATGATGGTGTTGTATGAAACAACCAATGTTATAGAATTCTATATGCAGAACAAACCTGCTGCTACAAGTACGAATGGCGGTAATGCTGTTTTGGGTATTCAAAATATGGATGGAACTCAAGCTACAGTTATCCCAGGGTATAACAATACAGAATGGACTGCACAGAATGAAGCATGGCGTATTCGTCCTATGGGAGAATTAGCTCATGTAGTAGAATGGTATAAAAGACCATCACAAGGACCAACTGCAGGACAGCTTATAGGACCATTGCCTACAGATGCTCAAAGTAGAACTGTTGCACAACCTACATACGAAGAAGGGCCAACTATGTATATTGCCAAGGCAACTATTTATCGTTTGGATGGAGAAGAATTTGATGTTTATGACTCTATTCTTTATCGTCCTTATGATATTCGTCCAACAACTATTTCTCACAAGTCAAATGTTCTTGCAACAGCAATTGCATCTAGAGATTATAGAGATATTGTATGTAAAGGAGAAGCAGTTAAATTTCAGTTGACAGGTGGGGACAGATATTATGTTGCAGAACCAGAAATTTATGCAAACAATCCTATAATAGATAGTACAGTTATACTTAACAATATTCAAAACCAAGATTCTGTTAAATATGTTTTCATGTACGAGAATTTGGATGAAGATGGTCTTGTTATTTGTACAAGATATGATTCTTGTGTTATCTACAATTATTCTTTCTCTATAGGCATAGGAGATGATACTACTATTTGCCAAGGAGAGAGTGTGACATATACAGAAATTACCGATAACGAAGAAGGTACTTATTTGTGGAGTACAGGCGCAACAACAAAGACTGTTACCTATGAACCTCAATCTACAGAAGTTCTTTCTTTGACTTTGACTAATAAATATGGTTGTACAGCTACTGCTTCTGCCAATGTAATAGTAAATCAAGCACCAGAAGTTGAAATTCTTGGTACATTTGATATTTGTAATGGAGCAACTACGAAACTGACAGCACAATCTAGTCTTGGAAATTGCGTTTACCAGTGGTCAACAGGGGAAACAACTTCTTCTATAAATGTTTCTCCAAATGTTTCTACAGAATATGAAGTAAGCGTTAAATTCCCTCCTGCTATGTGTGAAACAATAGTTTCTCAAATGGTAAATGTGAAAAATGCTCCAGAGATAAGTTGTAATGAAGATCAGAAAATATGTTATGGAGAAACAGCACCTGTAATGGTTGTTACTACAGAAACTGAGCCTCTGCGCTATGTTTGGATATCTACAGACGAAGCAGTCAACGGTTCTACAGCTACAGCATTTACAGTTTCTCCACAAGGAACAACTCATTATACAGTTACAGCATACAATGATATAAATTGTAACACTACTGATGAGGTTATTGTTTATGTAGAGCAAAAACCTGTACCTATCATTACATTCTCGCCAAAGGCTATTGATGCTTTAGACCCTATGGTTGTATTTACAGATAGCACAGTTGGAAGTGTTTCTACTCTTTGGGAATTGAGTGATGGCTCTTCTTCTACAGATAGAGTATTCATTCATACTTTTGAACTTGAAGATGGTGTTATTTCATACGATGTAACTCTTACATCAGAAACAGAGTTTGGTTGTGTGGATTCTGTTACAACTCTTATAAGAGTAAAAAGAGATCACTACCTTTGGGCTCCTACAGCAGTTTATCTTCATGACAGCGATATTAAGAACAGAACATTCCGTCTTCATATAGATAATTTGATTGAATACAATATTAAGATATACAATCGTTGGGGAACATTGTTGTTTGAAACAGATAATGTAGAAGATGCATGGGATTGTATGTACAATGGAAAGAATGTTCAGCAGGGAGTATATGTTTGGAAGGCTACTTATCGTCACAACGATTCTCCAAATCGTCAGCAAAGCGAAACAGGAACATTTATGATTTACAACTAATTTGTCAGAATATTGTTTGCAATAACTATTATGGAAAGAGAAGAGAAATATACAATACTTAGAGATCTTACGGAGCAAGAAAGTTATACAGAAGCTTTGAAACAGGTTGATGCTTTTCTTGAACAAGACAAACAAGATGATATGTTGTGGTATCTTAGAGGCAATATATTTAAGAAACAAGAGCAATGGAAACAAGCTATAGATTCTTATACAGAGGCTATAAGTATCAATCCCAAAAATCCTGCAACCACTATGCGACGTATCTGTATAGATATTCTTAATTTTTACGATAAGAC
>JAGHSX010000021.1 GCA_018065645.1 Candidatus Scybalousia scybalohippi | reverse complement strand
GGTACTGGTGTTGCGCTTGTTACTCCATTTGACAAACACGAAAGCGTAGATTTCATCAGTCTTGGAAAACTTATAGACCATTGTATTGAAGGTGGTGTAGATTATCTTGTTTGCTTGGGTACTACCAGTGAATACCCTACACTATCTGAAAAAGAAATATTAGCCGTAAGAGAATTTACTAAAGACCATGTAAATGGCAGAGTTCCTCTTGTATTAGGTATGGGAGGCAACAACACCAAAGAACTTACCAACAAGATTTCAAAGACAGACCTTAGCGGTTTTTCTGCTATCTTGTCTGTTGCTCCATACTACAACAAGCCTTCACAAAAAGGGCTTTACCATCATTTTCGCCATGTAGCAGGATCTTCAACTCTTCCTGTTATTATATACAATGTTCCTGGCAGAACAGGTTGCAACATAAGTGCAGAAACAACACTGCAACTAGCAGAAGAATGCAAAAACATCATAGGCATCAAGGAAGCTTCTGGCAATATGGGACAATGTATGGAAATACTTAGATGTGCTCCTAAGGGATTTACTGTAGTATCTGGAGAAGATGCTTTGACTATGCCTTTGATTGCATGTGGAGCAAAAGGGGTTATATCTGTAACAGTAAATGCTTTTCCAAAGCAAGTAAGTTCTATGGTTAACTTTGCCTTGAAAGACAACTTCAAAAAATCTGTAACACTACACAACTCATTACTTCCTTTTACAAATGCTATCTTTGAAGAAGGCAACCCTTGCGGAATAAAGGCTGCATTGGAAATAATGGGTATAACAGAGAATGTTGTAAGACAACCATTGTACAAAATCTCTAAGCCATTGTACAATAGACTGCAGACAATAATAAAAGATATCAAAGAAATAAAATAACAATAAAAACACTGACAAAAATATGGTAAACTATAAAGATTTAGGCCTTGTAAACACAAGAGACATGTTTGCTAAGGCTGTCAACGGAGGTTATGCTATTCCAGCCTTCAACTTCAACAATATGGAACAGATGCAAGCTATCATCCAAGCTTGTGTAGAAGCAAAATCACCTGTTATCCTTCAGGTTTCTGCTGGTGCAAGAAAATACGCTAACCAGACTCTTCTTAGATACATGGCTCAAGGTGCTGTAGAGTATGCTAAAGAGTTGGGTTATGCTATTCCTGTAGTTCTTCACCTAGACCATGGTGACAGCTTTGAACTATGCAAATCTTGTATAGAATATGGTTTCTCTTCAGTAATGATTGACGGTTCTGCTCACTCATACGAAGACAACGTAGCTCTTACTCGCCAGGTTGTAGAATATGCTCACAAATATGATGTAACTGTAGAAGGTGAACTAGGTGTACTTGCAGGTATAGAAGATGACGTAGTAGCTGCAAAGAGCCTTTACACTCAACCAGAAGACGTAGAAGACTTCGTAAAGAAGACAGGTGTTGACTCTCTTGCTATCTCTATAGGTACTTCTCACGGAGCTATGAAGTTCAAACCAGAACAATGCACAAGAGATGAAAAAGGTATCCTTGTTCCACCACCATTGCGTTTCGACATCCTTAAGGAAATAGAAAAACGTATCCCTGGATTCCCTATCGTTCTTCACGGTTCTTCTTCAGTTCCTCAAGATCTTGTAAAGAGTATCAACGAACACGGTGGTGCATTGAAAGACGCTATAGGTATTCCAGAAGAACAACTAAGAGAAGCTGCTAAGAGTGCTGTATGTAAGATAAACATTGACTCAGACGGTCGTCTTGCTATGACAGCTGCAGTAAGAGAAGTTCTTGAAGCAAAACCAGCAGAATTTGACCCAAGAAAATACCTTGGGCCTGCTAGAGACAGACTTAAAGAACTTTACATTCACAAATGTCAAAATGTTCTTGGCTCAGCTAACAAAGCTTAATTATCCAAGACTACATAAAACTAAAAGGTGGAAGAAAACTTCCACCTTTTTTTATTTTCATTTATTTTAAATTTTCTACTTCCTTAAGCGCCCTATATAAAATTAGGAGTGGTCCTACCACCACCCTATCTTTTATTTTGTGCTTCTAGCACCTGCTGCTTTAACAAAGGCTATGAACATAGGTGCTGGAGATTCCACAGTAGAAGCATATTCTGGGTGGAACTGAGTACCTACATAGAATGGATGGTCTTCAACCTCTACCACTTCCACAAGGTTTGTGTCTGGGTTGATACCTGTAGCTTTCATACCTGCCTTTTCAAAATCTTCAAGGAACTTGCTGTTGAACTCGTAACGGTGTCTGTGTCTTTCCTGAATATTTTCCTGACCGTATGCTTCTCTTATCTTGCTGCCTTCTTTCAAAGCACAAGGATAGTTTCCAAGACGCATAGTATGACCCATGTTGCTTATCTTCTTCTGCTCTTCCATGATGTCTATCACAGGATAAGGAGTAGAAGCCATCATCTCTACAGAGTGAGCATTCTGCCAGCCAAGGACATTACGTGCAAACTCTATAACTGCACACTGCATACCCAAGCAGATACCAAAGAATGGCACCTTGTTTTCTCTAGCATAACGGCAAGCCATTATCTTTCCTTGAATACCTCTTGAGCCGAATCCTGGAGCTACCAAAATACCGTCAAGCATACCAAGTTTTTCTTTCAAAACCTCTGCCTCGCCTCTTTCATTAGCTTCATTTTCCAATGTTTCAGAGTGTATCCAGCTTACCTTCACCTTAGTCTGAAGAGTAGCGCTGGCATGTATAAGAGCTTCGGTAATAGATTTGTAAGCATCGTGAAGTTCTACATACTTACCTACTATACCTATGTTTATTTCATTTGTTGGGTTTTCAAGTTTGTAAAGGAATTTTTTCCAAGAAGAAAGGTCTGGCTCTGAAGTTATAGGAGTGTCAGTCTTTTTCAACACTTGAGTGTCAAGACCTTCTTCCAACATCTTCATAGGCACCTCGTATATTGTAGGAGCGTCTATACTCTCTATAACACATTCCTTGTCAACATTGCAGAACAAAGAAATCTTGCTGCGTACGCTGTCTGTAAGATGTCTTTCACAACGGCATACTATGATGTCTGGCTGAACACCTATAGAAAGCATACTCTTTACAGAGTTCTGTGTAGGTTTTGTCTTCAACTCTCCTGCTGCTGCAAGATAAGGAACGAAAGAAAGATGTATGATAAGAGCATTTCTTCCCAACTCTCTCTTAAGTTGACGTACTGCCTCAACAAATGGTAAAGACTCTATATCTCCTACCACACCACCTATCTCTGTAATCACAAAGTCATACTTACCTGTGTTGCCAAGTATCTTCACTCTGTTCTTTATCTCATCTGTGATGTGAGGAATAACCTGTACTGTGCTACCAAGATACTCTCCTCTACGCTCTTTCTCTATCACTGAAGAATAGATGCGACCAGTAGTTACATTGTTGGCTTGTGATGTACGCACATTGGTAAATCTCTCATAGTGACCAAGGTCTAGGTCTGTCTCAGCACCGTCTTCTGTCACATAACATTCACCATGTTCGTATGGATTCAATGTTCCTGGGTCCACATTAACGTATGGGTCCAGTTTCTGATTGGTAACAGAGAAACCTCTGGATTTCAACAATAAAGCCAATGATGATGAGATGATTCCCTTACCCAATGAAGAGGTAACACCTCCTGTAACAAATATATATCTTGTATTCTGCATAATACGTTTTCCTTTACTTAAAACAAGTTGCAAAGTTACAAAATTTCACACAAAAACACAAAATAAGGCACAAAAAAAAGTGCAACTGTTTTATGGTTGCACTTTCTTATCATTCATAAAAAACAATATGCTTACTGTCTTATAAGTTTCTGTGTGTATGATTTGGTATTTGTCACTACTCTTACATAGTACAATCCGCTGCCAAGTTTTCTTGAGTCTAGCTCACAAGAAGTACTACCCTCTGGCAAAGATTTCACAGATATTACTCTGCCTACTGCATCTGTAAGGTAAACCATAGCTTGTTCTTTTAGGTTTTCCACAAGAAGAACAGCATCATCAGCTGTAGGGTTAGGAACTATAGCCATAGAGAAGTTTTCTTCTATCTCTTCTATTTCTGAGTTAGGGCTTTTATCTTTTATGTTAAGGTAGTCTATAGCTACTCCATAGTAATAGGTATCTGCTCCAACAAAAGAAATCTGCATAGTTGCTGTACGCTCTGGAATAGTAACTGTATCTTTCTTCCATGAAACACTATAACTGCTTGAAGTATTTTCATAAGAAGCCAACAAAGTCCAAGAGTCCTGAGGACTTGTACGATAGTATAGTTTCAAAGGAGTATCTACTGCTGAGTATGCTGAATGATAGAATGTAAGGAATGGCTCATTAACATTGGTGAAGTCAAACACAGGAGAGACAAGTCTTGCAGAAGACTGTGAGTAGTATGAACTACCGAAGTTAAGGTTAGCAAGGTAGCTACCATTCTTGGGATTTACATAACCTCCTATGGCTGAAGTAGCTTGTACCCATTCTGCACCAGTAGAAGAAGACTGTGTCCAGCAGCCAAGACCATTTTCAAAGCTCTCATTCCAAGGGAAATCCATAATAGCTCCATCGGAACACAAAGTCTGGAAACTTTTCTCCACGCTGTAGTAAACAGTACCATTCAAAGTTGCCATAAGACGATACTTATATTCTGTATTTATCTGTAGGTTGTCCAGTGTATTAGTGAATGTGTCAGCATTAAGGTCTATAGTAGTGTAAGTGTTGGAAGAAGCTTTCTTATACTGTAGTTTTCTGTCTGAAATAGTGCCTTGTGCAGAGAAAGAGCCTGAAACCACAGCACTTGTAGTAGTGATGTTGTCAGCAGAAAGAGTGAAGACCACAGGCTGAGAAGACGCATAGTTGAAAACTATAGAAGAGTCTGCCTCATAGTGTATGTTGGAGATAAAACCATCCACCTGTGTGCCATTGGTTAGAGAGAAATAGTTGATATTTGTAACATTGCTAGTACCAGGATAAGGAGTTCTGCCAGACTCAAGGTTGGCATTAGGTACTGCTTTTTCTATGTAAAGACCTCTATCGTTAGGGTCTGCATTAAGAGAGTTAGTCAAGTCCCAGTTGTTTATCTGGCTGGTGTCTGCATGCCATACCAACATACCTATTCCAGGAAGATAAGCATCCCATTTGTCATGGTTACGGTACTCAAAGACAAGGTACTCATCTTGGTTAAGGTGTATCTTGTATGCTGTGTTGCTGTCTGCTATAGGGTAAAGAGTGATATTGCCATCAGTAAGAGGATGTATGTTTCCCCAGCCTAGCATGTCTCTTTCTACGCTAGAATAGTATGGAGGTGTCTTGGAGTTGTTGTTGTATGAGCCAGAAGCCATAACGTCCCACTCTCCTGGGTGCTCTGCCTCTTGACCTGCACCAGAGAAATCTGTATCATAAAGGTCTGGAAGACCAAAAGCATGTCCCATCTCGTGACATACTGCTCCTATGTGGTCCACTCCCATATAGCCGTTGTGTTCTGAAGAACAAGCATAGATATTGAAAGATTTGCCGTCAAGAGAGAAATTCTGTCCATACCATGTAGGGAAATAATACATGTGAGGCCATACGTATCCAGAGTTGGAGCCTGCTGTGTTTGCTCCCTGTCCTGCATAAACCACATGAACCATATCTATCACTCCGTCACCATCGTTGTCATACTTTGAGAAATCTACTCCCTCGCCAGTAGTGTCTAGGTATTTGGCTGCATGCCATGCCATCTCGTATGCTTTTTCATACTCATTGGCTGCATAATAAGAACGAGTCTTTGGCAAAACAATTGGTCCAAAAACATCGAAATGAGGGTTGATAGCTCCAAAGGCATTGTCTGCGAAAAAGTCTCTCACACTGCCTGTTGCGCCATTTGCAGTGTAGTTGCTGTCTTGTATCTGATGATAAAACAAATCTACGTTGCTACTATTCCAGTTTACGTCGCTATAACTTACCAACAAGACAAGAAAATGAGGGTCTGATGTAGTGAAAGATTTTTCTCTTGCACTTGCAGATTTTTTCTTAAGCTGTGAGTTAACAGCATCTCTTTTCAACTTAGAGACAGATAGTTGCATAGGAGAATAAAACACATCCTTACCTATAGTATTCAAAAACTGCTGCTCTTTCTGTGTTCTCTCTCCCTCATTGCTTGCAAGCATATCGGAAGCAACCATTCTACCCTCTTTGTCGTAGGTAGCATAAACAAAATCTCCATTGGTTTTCTGCATAAGAGTATAGCCGTCTATGGTCTTAGCCCAAGACACATACTCATCACCATAGAGCCTGTAAGTAAGAGTTTTTCCATTGGACTGTTTTACCTGCAAAGGTCTAGGATACGCAGGCACAGCCATCGCACTTTGTACAAATATCAGCAACAAAACTGCCAATATCAGCAATTTACTTATCTTTTTCATCTTTTTTTATATGTGTTTATTATTTTTTTATTTTCTCTCAAAAAACAAGATGCAAAGTTACTACACCTTTTTGGATTTACACAAATGCTTTTCTCTCTTTTTTCTTAATGAATAAAAAATTAAAAAACTTTATCTACATAAAAAAACAGGGATTCCTAAAAAAAGAAAAGGAATCCCTATTATTTTCTATCTTAAATACTCCAAATTACTCAACAGATTAGATATCACATTGATAAAATTATGTTTAAAGCCATCACTTTGTTTGTACTGCTTGTATAAAGAAATATCTCCTTTACGTTTCTGTCTCATAACTTTATCAACTATAGTCACCATAGCTTCTGCCACTGCTTCGTTATCTGGATTACCAACAACAAGCGTCTTATAATCCTCATCGGCAGCAACGGCCTGTGCAACACTTATCAGTTTAGCCTTTTGATCATCTGGAGTACTATCCCATCCCTTAAACCATCTCTCATTAAAATCCTTAAGAATTGCATCTAGTGGATCTTTAGGCGTATCATCACTGCCAGCTCCTGCCATTGTTGGTTTATTTGGATCTACTATTGTTTCTCCCGAATCCAGCTCTATCTTCTCATTCAAAGCAGTACGACGCAAACCGTAAGTGTTCAAATCCACAGAGTCCAGAAGATCTTTTATATCATCACTAGTAGTACCTTGGACCTGCAAACTAGGAATAAGATAACGCAAAAACCAGAACATCTTTTCCCAGTCAAGTACCTCATAAGTTAAGATTGCTGCCACTTTGGAATAAATCTTCACAAATTGCTTACACTTCATCTTGAAGTCCGCCTTTCCATTCTCTTCCCACTCTATCTCTCTAGTAAATCTCTCTGTACAAGCATCCAGTATAGGAGCCCATTTGTCAGCCTCCTCTCCACTGATGTACAAATTTATGAAGTCTTCTACATCCTCCATCTCAAACACACCGATAGACAACAACGTACTTTTCAGTGTATGAAGTATGTTTACATCTGTTGCTTCAGAAAGCATAGTAGATGTATAAAATGGATCGAATGCGTCCTTTATTTCCTCTCTTGTATTGTAAAAATCCAGTATAAACAAATCCTCACTCAGCTTACCCAAATCTGGTGCAGCACGGTTCAACCTAGACAAAGCCTGCACAGCCAACACACCATCCAATGGTTTGTCTATATACATAGCGCACAACTTAGGCTGATCAAATCCTGTAAGATATTTGTTTGCCACCACCAAAATTCTATAATCATCACTATCGAAGTTTTCAGCAGTCTTGGTATCAGGAAAAGCATTAAACTCTGCCTCGGTGTATGTTCTGCCATCCAGCTCTTTTGTACCAGAGAATGCTATCAGTATCTTAAATGGTAGTTTCTTTTCCTGACATATCTGTTGCAAAGCATTGTAATACATTATAGCGCACTCTATATCTTTGGTAACTACCATAGCTTTTGCCTTGCCTTTCAGCTTGTGTGCACGGAATATCTTTGCATCAAAATGTGTCAGCATTATATCAGCCTTGGCAGCGATGTTTTTAGGATCACGTTCCACTGCCTTTCTCAATAGTTTTTGAGCTCTCTCATTATCATACAGAGGATTTTCCTCTATGCTCTTTGTAAGCTCATAATAACTCTTGTATGTGGTATAATTGGTCAGAACATCCAGAATAAAACCTTCCTCTATAGCCTGTTTCATACTATACAAGTGAAATGGATAGAACTTACCATCAATACCTTCATCACCAAAACGTTCTAGCGTCTCTTTTTTTGGTGTAGCTGTGAAAGCAAAGTAAGAGCAGTTGCTACTCATCTTACGGTCTTTCATAAGCTGCATCAACAATGCATCTGTATCTCCTTCCTTTAAATCATAATCTTTCTGTATTGTTGCATTCAACTTGTCCGCTGCAATACCAGACTGACTGCTATGTGCCTCATCTATGATAACAGCAAAGTTGTGGTCACTAACATCAGCAATAGCATCACAGATAAAAGGAAACTTCTGTATAGTAGTAATAATGATACGTTTGTTATTCTCTATAGCCAGCTTAAGATCTCTGGAAGAATCTGCATGTTCCACTATTCTGTCACTCTGTCCAAAAGCCTTTATGTTGTCTGTTATCTGCTTATCCAGAAGTCTGCGGTCTGTAACCACTATAACAGAATCATATAGCGGAGCATCAAGTGCCTTAGCCCTCACAGTATCTATGGAGTTTGGACAAACCTTGATAAGTTTGAACGCCAACCATGTCAGCGAGTTGGACTTACCAGATCCTGCAGAATGCTCTATAAGATAAGTCTTACCCACTCCCCTTTCAGATACATCTTTCACCAGTTTGGTAACCACGTCCAACTGATGATAACGAGGGAATATAAGTTTTTTGGCATTCTTCATTATGTGAGGTACCTTCTTCTGGGTCTTCGCCTCGTCATAGTCAAACAGCACATAGTTCATAATGATGTCTGACACTATATCTTTCTTAAGTATCTCTTCCCATAGGTATGAAGTCTTGTATCCACCCTCTTTGTTTACCGGGTTGCCTGCTCCCATACCTTTCTCCAGACCTCTATTAAATGGCATGAAATATGTTTTCTCCAGATTCAACCTAGTGGTAAAGAAAACTTCATCCTTATCCAAAGTAAAGTGAGCAATGCAACGGCCATAGTTTAGAAGAGGCTCGTTAGGATTACGTTTCACAGACTTGTATTGCTTCTGTCCATCATACTTCGCAGTCTGATGTGTCCAAGGGTTTTTCAACTCAAAGGTGAATATTGGCAGACCATTAACATATAACACTATATCTATCTCATAGTCGGGATGCTGTATAGAGAACGTCTGCTGACGAGTCACAGAAAACTGGTTGCTAGCATAGTCTTTCTTAGACTGCTCGGAGTCTGCTGCAGATGGTTTGGGATAAAACAGCTTCAGCTTTATATTGTTAACCTCAACACCTTTCCTAAGCACCTGTATAATTCCAAAGACCTTTATATCATTATCTATCTGCTTCTCAATGTCTGTCTTGAGATCCTTCCCTACATACTTATCCAATTCATCTTGTTGCGTACTCTTAAGGAAAGACCACAGACGACGCTCATCCAAAGCAACTTTCTTATCAAAATCCTTTGGACTACCCCAATAGTATTTGTCTGCCTCTGGATGCTGTGCTTCTATATCTGTCAGTCCTTGTTCCTTACGTTCCTCTATAGATGTACCCACCAAGGCTTTCTCTATCAAGCTTTCAAATGCTTGCTCATTAGTGCTGGATGTGGTCATAATAACTATTTTTTGTTTTTGACAGTAAATCTAATGGATATGAGACAATATGCGTTCGTCGAACAGTTCTGGCCTCAGATAATAGTGGACAAATAACGGAAGTGCGCAAAGGATGGAGACTTCGGCATTCGGCACAACATATTGACTGACTTCGCAATCAAAGATGTTTGCCTGAGTGATGTCGTCTTTCGCCAGGGGCATAGAATACTGACCTTTGCAAAGGAAATTGGCCTTGTACACATTCTGCATAATTGCCTTTGCCCAGTTCTCAAGTTTGGTGTGTGCCGTGGTAAACTGGTTCTGGGTGTAGTCCGAGAATGCGTTTGTGTCGCTCTTAAAGTTAGCCAAATCCGCTATCTTGTAAGTGTAGGACGAAAAATCGCTATCGGGCATCTTTTTGGTGTATAGATACGACTCTATCATAGGGTAGCTGACAAACAACTTGCCATGTTCATATTCGTCGTTAAAGATTTGCAGCATTTCTTTGACACGGTGATTTGCATCATCGGTGGTCAGGTGCAGGAACGATGTTGCTGCATGAAGGTCATAATCGAAGAAGAGGTATATCTCCGTGAAGTCGTCGGTGCTGTATTCGTCTAGCGAATGATTATTCTTTGTCCACAGCCATTCTTTTAGCAGATTCAGCGTAAGGACATCCTCGTCTTTCTGGATTTCGTCGTACAGCTTGTAGAAATTTGTATGGAAGGTAGTCACGATCTTCTCATTGCCGATATGCAGCAAGAGACTATCGATGGCTTCAAACAATGCCATCTCTGGCTTTTTACCTTCAAATACAAATAGAATCATAACTTATACTTCTAAAGCGCCACCTCTATACATTTTCTCCAAATTATGAGCAAACCTCAGCTCCTTGTCGGTACATTGGTAGAATGGCTTGATTTTGTTGTTGTTTAGGATGAAATAGCAGTCGGGGCGCAACAAGTCGTTGCTCATCAGCGAAGTGTTGTGAGAGGTGGTGAACACCTGGCAGTCGAGTGAAAACAATGCCTGGCAGACTTTCTTAGAAAGGTCAAAATGGTAGAAAGCGTCAAACTCGTCAACAAACACAAATGTGGCATTGTTCAACCTCTGCAACCAGAAGAAAATCAACATCAGTGCACTTGTACCTGTGGACACGATGTTTAAGAAAGGTACTTTGTTTGCTCCAAATGAGCAATACAATGTCTTATCGTCTGCTTGAGGTCTGGAAAATTCATATTCTTGGCCACTGATATCCTTCAAAAATGCTGCAAACTTGTCAGTCAACCCATTCTTGATAATATATTCTTGCAGACTAGTAGAACCCAGCTCCAACCCCATATATCCACGGAAGTCCAAATTCACAAACCACAACATGCCGTTAACAAACTCTCTTAATTGCAGAAGGTAATGGTTGGCATTCAATGGGTAGGACAGCAACAAGAAGTTTACTATGGATATATTATTGGCATTGTTTGCCAATGTATTGAGGGTGTCTTGGTTTAGCGGAAATTCCTGAGTGTCGAAATCCAACTTGCCTTGACTTCTGCTGAATATTTGGCGACCATCTACGTTTAGTGACTCAGCCATCAATGCGCCAACAGCACTCTTACTATAGGCATACACAATAATGGAAGAGCCAAACTTGAAGGTGTATTCAAAATCCACTAGTTCATTTGGTGTACCAGCATAAAGATAGTATTGATAATAGTCAACAAGCTTCTCTTTGGATGACAAGTGATAGATGATGTCGAAGATCGATTTGCTGAAATTCGACTTTTCACTGCCGTTAGGACCAAAAACGATGCCATTCTTGATGACTCCATTCTTGATGGCAAAAGTATTGTATTCGTAGTTGCTAGGATTAGAAAGGTCCCAGCATAACTCCTCGGCAAATCCACGAAATCTATTGACTTTGAATTTAATAAGCATTATTATTCCCTTATTTAATGTAATGCAAATATACGAAAAATATTTTATCCGTAGAAAAAATACGGCACATTTTTGTTCCTTGCCTCGTTTCGTACTATTTTTCTGTTATCTCCCAGTAGCCGCCACGATTTGGCGAAAACAATGTCTTTTGGTGTCTTTTTTGGTGTCTTTTTTGGTGTCTCTATCGTTTCTTCCGACATTTGCTCCGACATTTTCGTTCTCTTTTCTACCGACATCAGGCAATTCCATGCCTTGCTGCTTGGCATGTATCTAGTTTCTATGGGCAGATGCTCAAATTTTATGGCCATAAATTTTACGGCTACAAAATTACAAATTTTCTTTCACTTAACAAAAAAATATTATTTAGTGTGGTTTTAGTATGATTTAAAGGTTCAATTTACAACCTTCAAGTGTGTTAACATATTATCGGATGGCTACTTATCTAGATAGTAAAAAGATTGAGGTGCTTTTTTTACATTGAAGTTAGATAACTTTTTAGGGTATTTATATTTCTTAATACGTCCTATTTTAATTGCAACGGCAGTCTCCCGACCGTTAAAGTATGTAAAATAGAATTCCTTAGTAACACCAGCATAATCTTTCGTTCTTTCCCAAATAGATTCTGCATTATCACATAGTATCTCATCTACGTTAAACTCACCTACAACTTGACAAATCGGAGAAGACGAATAAACGACAATGGTTGAGATATCATCTCTCTTAAATAGGACTTTACGGAATTCATATTTCTTCGTCCCGTCAAATATCTTACTTACAAACTCTGGTTTAATTGATAATAAAACTTTTGTCACTTTTAGTCTCTTTTAAAATTATATCAAATTGTTCTTTTGTGATTTTTCTAAATCCTCTAGGCGCATCATCGATTCCAGACAGAATATCCAATTCAATCAATTTTTGCATATTGATTCGGTGAGGGAAAGAATATGTGTAAAGAAATCTTATTGCAAAAGGAATTATCGAAGAATAGTTCCAAAAGTCTATCAGTTGTTGCTTTGGGAACACTGTACTTTTATTGCAATAATCAAGAAATTCGTTTGGATTCTTGAAATTTTCCTTAATATCTTGAACTACTGCTATTGTTGAAACAACACCCTTTCGATAACCACCTGTACGATAAAATATCAAAATATCTCCGACTTTAGGATGAGAGCCTATCGCCCTTGAAACATATACTTTTGAAATACTATTACGATGAGGAAAGTCTTCCACGAAATCTGAAGGCGATTCGGTATTTAAAATGGAATCAGGTAATAATTCTGTATGATATTCAGGATAAATAGAAACCATATAAATATCATTTTTTATTGAAATGTAAGGAAAGCAAGCTTTGATATTATCGATAGAAAAAGATGGGCTAAAATCTCTAACGTACACGCATTCGTCTCCTTTTTTACCCCAATATCGGAATCCCCATTGTTCCATCAAATCAATAAGACGTCGCTGCTCTGGTCTTTTGTTAAAGATAGTTACATAAATTTCGTCAACCCTATTTTTTAAAGCATTGTCGAAAATAATCTTTAAGAATCTTTCTCCTAATCGGAAACCATTACTTATGACTTTGAACGTGCCAACTTTCAATCTTCGTTTTGGAGAAAATATCGGTGAGATGTTACTATAATTTTCTAATTGATCTTCAACCTTTAGATATAAGAATGATAGTAATTTGTTGTTCTCTGAGTTATATGTAATATATGCATATTCATCATACTTTTTTAGGAACCATTTATCAAATCCTAGATAATCATTCTTTAGGCTATCAAAGAAAGTATCATTCAAATCAATATGTCCGAATTTGCTTTTTCTAACATTTAGAACCTTGTAATCAACCAACTCAGGATGATCAGAAAAAGTCTTCTCTAAAAAAGAGTCAATTGTAAACACTTTTTCAGAAATACCCAGTTCTTTTGCTTTCAGATGGATCTTTTTATCTTCAGTAATAAGTATGTCAACTCGCTCGACATAAACTTCGTTAAGAAGTGCGGTATCCACTTTATCATTGGGTGTCGAATCAATTACTGAAGATACTTTTTCCACATCGAGATGAATAGGCGAAGGTATCTCAATAATTTCGTAACTATTCAATTTCACTCTGAATGATGCAACTGTCTGCTTGTTAGGATTTCTTTCCAACTCAGCAATGGTACAAGAGTGAACACATTTAACATAGCCTCCTCTGTCTAACCACCTATAGAGCGTGCCTATATCCTGAGAAACGACATGATGCGTTTCTCTATGTATTATTATATTAGTATCAAGTAGTGCCTTCATATTTATATGATTTGTTTGTGATTCTATATGTGTAAATTACTAATAAGCCTTGGTTCTTTTATTTTTTTGATACTTTTACTTTTCCGGTTACTACGTCGTTGATGATGATTTGCTTACGCTCTTGGAGGAGGGCGATTTGTTTATTACACATCTCAATCTTAATGTCGATTCTTTTTTGCTGAGACTTTAAGTACAAAGAAATTTGCTTTTGTTCTTCATATGGAGGTAATGGGACCTCTATTCTGGAAAAATCCCCATATGGAACTTTTAATCGACAAGTATTAACTCGTCCATCTCCACGATCAATAGAATATATACCACGACCGAGAACTCTATAGACAGCTCTGATGGAACGAATATTTAAAAGATACGAATAGTAAAAAACATCAATTTTTGTAGAAGCATAAATAACATAATAGGCAGGACTAACACACCCCATATATTTGGATAGGCCTACAGCACCTACAATCATATTCATACTATTTAGGATGATGTCGTTAGGATATGTCACTTTATATTGTGATACATCCTCTTTAAATCTATCAAGATTTGTCGTCTTTTCTGAATACAAAGTCACACCTTTATCAATAGATAAGGATAATCTTTCACTAGTCTTTATAGGAGTGTTATATTCATTCCTTTGATTAAAGAGAAATTTGATTGCTCTCGTTCCCCAGTGTTCTGGGATGTTGCCGATCCAGTCGATGCCGGAGGGTTTCATTTTGGCGTTGGGGTTGAGGCCTTTGGTGACGGCGTTGTTGATGATGATTTGTTTGCGTTCGTTTAATAAATCAATCATCTTTTGCTGTTGGGCAATGGCTTCGTCTATTTTGGCACACTGAGTATTTATGTAAGATACTATGGCATCTTGCTCTCGTAAACTAGGAACGGGTAGATACAGTTCCTTGAAATCGGCGAAACGAAAATCCGTAGAACGCTCGCGGATACCTTTTGCAAGAGAAAGGATGAATCCATTTCTAGCAAGATAGCGTAGCAGGTAGCAGTAATAATATTGATTTATATCATCACGTATGGCTGTACAACAGGAATATACAGGAGTGCCCTTACCATCAGAGTCAGATACACCAATAGCCCCAGCAAAAGCATCCATGTTATGTATGACCAAATCTCCTTTACGGACACCTTGATAGCCAATTTCCTTCAAAGAATTTGTATAACCTTCTGTACGCCTATTTCTACGCAATGTCACTTGTCCATCACGGAAACATGTTACTATTTCATCCGTTGGGCGAACTGCACGTTTTTCTTGCTTGAACAAGTATTTGGCTTTTAGAACTTGCCACGATTGAGGAATATTTGGCAAGAAATAGATGCCGCTGTCTTTGTATGAGTCGTATCTTTGCATGGTGTTGTCTCAAGGGTTATTGGTTTGTGGAATGGTTTGCCAGCGAACTTTCACCGAAGGATCGTCGAAGGATCACCGAAGGATCGCCGAAACCAGGAAGTGGGCAGAAAGAGGTCGAGGGGGTGCTATAGGTATGTTTCATGGCGTTAGTCCTCCTGCTCGTAGTAATAAGAATAGTCGATACCTTTCATAAACATCTCTCGGCTGTTGATGTCGTCAGTCAATGCGCCATTGAGCAACTGCTTGATATGCGCACTATTGATGTGGCTCTCTATCATGGCATCCAAATATTCGGTTTTGTCTATCTTGCTCCAGTCCACGCACTTCGATAGCCGCTTCTTGAATATCATGTCCAGCCAGATGCGGGTGCTACGACCGTTGCCCTCCATGAATGGGTGCGCCACGTTCATCTCCACATATTTGTCCACTATCTCCTCAAAGGTGTTTTCTGGCATTTTTTCTATGGTTGCCAGATTGTCGTGTAGGTATTCTGCAAGACAAAACAGCGTGTTGCCTTTTGCGATGGTCTTTGTGCGTATCTTACCGGCAAAATCATATAGTCCGCCAAAGAGATAGGCATGTATCTGCTGTAAGCTTTTTACGCTACCCACGTCTTTATCCGCTACCAGATGACTTTCCCACAGCTCGTAGGCTTTCTTCTTGCTCTTGCCATCGATGGTGTTGTCGCTATAGGTGAACCAGTCGAGAAACGCCTGGGTGTTCTTGCTGGGGATGGCCTTCACCAATGCTTCGATAGTATCTTGCGGAAAACAGTCGGTCATATACTTCTTACCGTCGGCAGCCGTCAGTTTCAGTTGACTACAGGCTGTAGTCAACTCGTTCCCGGCCTTACGCAGTCTGGTCTTTAGGACACTCCAGTACTTACGAGGATTTGCACTCTCGGTAATGGCCATAACTATATCTACAGCTGAGAAATACCATTTGTTTGCATCCTCGTCCCACACGGCCCTCACCTCGTGGTCATTATAGAATCGTATTGATATTTTTTGAGTATCATTCATAGGATAACGGCATAGGTTGTTTGATATTAAACTAATTGGAACAGCGACTTGATGAAGCCTTGGCTTTGCTGGTCTAGGGCAAGGATGTCGGCTTCGTTTTCCTCTAGGGAGCGTAGTGGCGCAGGTTTGTAGAAGTACTTGTTGAAAGAAATCTCACAGCCTATCTTGGTAGGAGGTAGGTTGATCCATGCGTCTGCAACGTAAGGACGTACCTCACGCTGGAAGTAATCGTAGATATTTTCCTTCACTGGTATTTTCTCACTGTCTCTAAGGTCGCTGTCGGTCTCATATTCCACATAACCTTTGCCTTGTTTTGTGTAGCCGTAGTCGTTGAGAACGTCGGCAGTGATGCCATAGACAGACTCCAGTTTCTCTATATCGGAGCTGTTGGCTTTGTGCTCTTTCTTTATCACTGGGGCAGCCTCTGGGTCTGTGACAGACATAGCACGGGCTATGGTTTTGAGTGCAGCAGATTTTATGTCTAGCTTAAGGGCTTTAGCTGTAGAGGTTACTCTGTCTATGAATACGTTGTAGTCCATAAATACCTCTGTGCCTACGGCTTTCATAAGAGCTTTCGCTGTATTCTGTAGGTCACGTCGCTCTGTCCATGCCTTAACGGAGATAAGTTTTGCAAGTTTCTTGTCAGTCATCTTTATCTCGTTTTCGTTGAGATACTCCTTGATGTTGGCAACTTCGGAGTCGAGACCAGAGAAGACACGCTCGCCATAGGTCTGGTAAAGCCATTTACTCATTTCCAGGTCGCTGTTGTCGTAAAGCATCTCATCTATCTTCAAGGCATTGAACTGGCTCTTAAGTCTTAGAGGGCGTTCTATGGTTACGCTGTAGTATCTAAAGTCGTCGCCGTCAAATATCTTGGAGCATACCTTGTGTTCTTCGTTAGCCTCCTGCTCTATGAAATCCATATAAACCTTTAGGATAGCATCTCTGTACTGGTCTGCTATGGTACAGTTGCGTGAGCCTTGGTTTTTACGCAGTTTCTCAAAAGCCTGTGAGGCATCTATAAGTTGTACCTTGCCTTTGCGGTTTAGGGCTTTCTTGTTGGTAAGTATCCATACGTATGTGGATATGCCTGTATTGTAGAAGATGTTGTTTGGCAGCTGAATGATAGCATCTACATAGTCGTTTTCTATAAGGTAGCGACGTATGTTGCTCTCGCCACTGCCGGCATCTCCTGTGAATAATGAAGATCCGTTGTGAATAGATGCCACTCGTGAGCCTTGTGGCTGGTATTCGAGAGGTTTCATCTTGTCCACCTCTTCCAAGATAAACAGCAGCTGACCGTCGGAAGTTCGTGGTGTACTGTCCAGCACCTCCTCTTCCCCAGCGAAGTTGGTTAGGGAGAGTTCAAAGCGGTTATCAAGGAGAGTTTTGTCGTGGTATATCTTCTCTTTGTCGGTTTTCCAAGACTTGCCGTAAGGAGGGTTAGTAAGCATGTAGCCAAAAGACTTGTTGGCAAAGTTGTTGTCTGTAATGGTGTTACCTAGGTGCATACCACTAGGGTCAACACCTTTGATGATAAGGTCTGACTTGCAGATGGCGTAAGTCTCGGGGTTTATCTCTGTACCCGATAGCTGTATGGCAGTGCTTCTCACTCCAATGCCAAGCAGATACTCACGCCCTTCGGTGAGCATACCTCCAGAGCCACAGGCAGGGTCATAAAGGGAGATAATCTTTGGTAGGTCATCTTTTACAGGCTCAAATATAAGATGAGCCAACAAGGTGATAGCATCACGAGGGGTGAAGTGTTCGCCGGCTTCCTCGTTGTTCTCCTCGTTGAACTTGCGGAGCAGTTCCTCAAAGATAGTTCCCATGCCCACGTTGGTAAGTGCAGGAAGGAGCAATCCGTCTGGGTCTGTGGCGTCTTTGTCGGTAAGGTTGATGCGAGGGTCTGTTATACGCTCAATGATAGAAAGCAACCGGTCGTTGTCTGCCAGCTTACGAGCTTTGTTGTAATACTCGAAGTTTTTTAGCACATCACGGACATTCTCGCTATAGCCGTTAAGGTATTCTACAAAATTGTTGTAGAGTATGTCGTTGTTGTCTGTAGCCTGTGATTTCAGACGGTTAAGGGTCCACTTGCTAGTGTTGAAGTATGACAAGCCTGTAATGTCTGTAAGTACACCTTCGTCTATTTCTTCCAGAGTATCATAATCTTTTATCTCCTCCTCTACCTCTTCCTTGCTAGGCTCAAGCAACGCATCCAATCGGCGCAAGACCACCATAGGAAGTATTACATCTCTATATTGTCCACGAAGAAACACATCTCTCAATACATCATCTGCAATGTTCCATATCAATGAAACCATCTGACTGTGAGAACTATCCATAGTCTTTTAGTATTTATATTTGCCTTAATTTGTTTTCTGTTTTTTTAATCTTACAAATTTACGAAAAGATTTTGAAATTAAAAAGTTTTCAAAATTTTACTTTTCTTAATGACAGAAGATGACTCATGACTGGGAAAAAACATCAAATAAAAATTTTCTAAAACGAGGAGTTATTTCCCTAAAACGAAGTTTTATTCTAGCGAAACGAGGAGTTATTCTATATAAAATATTTATCTCCTCTAGTTTCAATAATTTTTAGCGAAAGAGAATTTTCAGGTCTAGGCAATATTTAGGTC
>JAGHSX010000178.1 GCA_018065645.1 Candidatus Scybalousia scybalohippi | reverse complement strand
GTTAATCCTGGTTAATCTGGTGAGTCCTGGGATTGTTTTGGTTTCTTCTTGAATAGTTTCTTTATTAAGAATGCTAGTCCTATTTGTAGTTCTGTGGCTGGTGTGAACGTTTTTGAAATTTGTTTGAAAATTATCTGCTAAATTTAATGAAAGCGGTTGAGAAAATATTGTATAATATGATGTGGATGATAAATGGTGATTTTTTAGAAATTCCTTCAAAAAACAATCGCTAAATTATATGTAATCAAAAAATAAATCAAATACGGAGATTAAACAAAATGGAAAATTTACCAGTTTACAACATCAAACTTTGCAACAACTTTAACACAATTGAATTCTTTACTTCAGAATTAGATTTCGACAAAATAAAAGAAATTAATGAGAAATTTGTTGCAGCAACATCTACTGTTGCTAATACTCAAGTCGTTGAAAATATCGCAAATAAAAGCGGTAAAATGGCGTCTGAAAAGCAAATGAATCTTATTCATAAATTAAATCTTTCAACTAAAGAATCAATGACTTATGAAGAAGCAAATCAATTAATTAGAAAATCTTTCGCAAAGAAAGGAGAATAACAATGGGAATCACATACATTTATCAACCACATTTTAACACAAATTGTTTTAGAGTAGCTTGCAAAAACATTACTCTTGGTAAGAATTATGTCGTTGTTACTTGTTCTCCTTCTTATAATGGTGTTTATGAAATAAATGTTACACCTGAAATCAGAGAAGATTTGAGAAACCGTTTATGGATGAATGGAAATTTAGCTTGCTATTGTATTCCAATGAGTTATTTCACTAAAACATTAGAATTGAGTGAAGTCAAGAAAGAAGACAAAATCAAAGAAATTAGAAAACAACAAAAGAAATGGTTTAAGAGTGAAGTAGAAAACAGAAATTATACTTACAAAGACAAACCAGATTGGATGATTTAAAATGAATGAATACTTAAAAGAATGTAACAAAGTTATTGACAATTTTATTGAAACAATTACACAACAACTTGTTGATTTAGGAATTAGATTATTAGAGGAGAATTTGAAAGATGAGTGATTGGCAATTAGTAATTTTTACGTTGTTAGAAGTTGTAGCAATTAGTGGTGGAATGCTTCTTGGAGCTTGGATTGGTGATAAAGTTACGCAATTACAAGAAAAGCGTAAAAACAGCAAAAAAGCTAAGAAAATTGACCGCTAAATTCAATGTAAATAAAAAAATCAATTTTTTAAAAAATCTCAAAAAAGATATGCTAAATTAAATGGAAGCAATGAAAAATTGACAAAAAAATATTGTATAATATAATGTAAGTGGTGGCTGATTGAAAGTGTCAGAGGGTCGGAAAGTGGGTTAATTAAGATTAGCAACAGGAAGTCATGAGCCTGAAGTTAAAATATAATTTAAAAGGGTTTACGTAACTAGATTGGTAATGGTGCACCTACTAGTTACCAATCTAGGAGAAGTAAATGAAAAGAAAAGTACAAATTTACGAATATGAGAAAGTAAATTCATTACTAGACAGAATTGAAAAACTATCAAATGTTGTTTACAATACTTTTTATGAAGATAGAGACAAAAGTTATCAATCTTTGTATTGCTACTCATTCTGTAAATTCAATAATAAAAATGTTACAATAACAACAAGGTGGGGAGAAAATTTACTTCCTACTACTTATGTGTTTACAAGAGACCATACACCAGCTCATTTAAAACAAGGTTCTGAAGAATATGCATTGTTAAAAAGAGCAGGTGGTGAATATATTCCTGATTTTGCTAATGATGAATGGGCAATAGAACATTTAGGAAAACAAGATGGTAAATTTACAACAAAAAATGCAGGTATTCAAAAATACAATCCAAAGTTCAATCATTTAAATGTTTATGCTTATGAGTACGATTTAAAAAGTGCTTACTTGAGTGTAATGTATGACAAAATTCCTGATACAAGATATCCAATGTACAATCACACATTGGAAGAAGGTGAAATTGGTTTTATTGTTACTGACAAATTGGTTTTAATTAAAGAACCAGGACTTGAAGTAGAAATTGCATTCAAATTAATTGAAACACCTAGTAAATTGAGAAATTATTGTACTAGATGGTTTAATAGAAAAGAACAAAAAGATGATGAAACTTTAAAAAGAACTGCTAAATCACAAATTGTAGACCCAATTGGTTACTTGCAATATCACAATCCTTATTTAAGAGCATACATTGTAGAAACATGTAATTACAAAATTGAATCATTGATTGACTCAGAACACTTTATATTGTGTAACACAGATGCAATTTTTAGTGATGTTAAATTGGATTTAGACATTGGTCCAAAATTAGGTCAATTTAAATTGAACGAGGGTTACATGAGTTTGGATGGTTTAAATTATGACAGTGACGAATTTGGTGATGTTCATAGAGGTAAACAAAAAAACAATTATTACGAAGTTGTAAACAATAGATTGGTAAAATTAGAGGAGATTGAATAAGATGGCAAGACAACGTTCAGAGAAACAAATTAAAAATGATATTAAAAGAGCATATTTAAACAAAGTACAAACAAATAAAAAAGGAGCTCCTGAAACATTTGATACATTTTACAAATTTGTAACAAATATTTCAAAAGCAACAGGAGAAAGTTTAAAAACAGCTGCTAAAAGAAGATTAAACAGTAATACTTATACAGGTGTTGAAGAAAGAATGCATAAGAACCTTGTTGATTTAGTAAAGGAAGAAGGAATGTATGGACGTCTTTACCGTATGGGTGGTAAAACACATTTTAATAAATCTGGTTTTACAAAACAAAATTTAAAAACAAAATATGGTGGAGTATATTATCATGCAAATGGTTATTATACTTTAGGTGGTGTTAGAACAATTATTTGGACAGCAGATGAAGGTTCTTTAACACAATACGTTCAATTTATTACTACAGCAGCTGATGCTATTATTAGTGATTATTCAAAAGTAGGTTATTGGCAAGCAAGAAAAGGAGAAGCAATCAATGCCTAAAAAATTAACTTATAAAGAAGCTGCAAGAGCTCAAAAAGCAAGAGCTGAATCGAGATTTTATCAGTTAAACAGTATGTTAGGAAACAAATGTATGTTTTACATTGTTTTAGGCGGAAGAATGACAGGTAAATCTTATGCAGGTGCTGAGTTTTTAATAAAACAAAAACGTGAACTTAAAGATAATTGTAAAAATATCTGGATGAGAATTTCAGAAACCTCTGTTAATATGATGAAACAAAACAGATGTAAATCATTCATTGACCCAGATTTACAAAGAAAATACAAATTAGATTTGTCAAGTAAAGGAATGTACATTAAAAACCACAAAGAAGATTGGATGACTGTAATGTCATTAGCTGAAATGAGTAAAACAAAAGGTATTGGTTTTTATGACAAAGATTTTGATGGATGGTACAATATAGTATTTGACGAATTCCAATTAGAACAAGGTGAAAAAAGAACAAGTTTCGATATTTTGTATAATTTCATTGGTCTTCTAGAAAACAATTTAAGAACTAGTAAAGACAAAGTAAGAATCTTCTTATTTGGAAACACATTAGAAGAAGCAAGTTCAATTTTAAAAGCATTCAATTTCATACCTCAATCTTTTGGTAGATTTTATTTACACAAATGGAATAAATACACCAAAAAGAGAGAATTGTATGCAGTAATAGACAATCTAGAACCAACTGAAGAGTATTTAAAAGACAGATATGGTTCAGCAGCAGATTTATTAGGTGGAGATAGATTAAGTAATTACACAAACGAATTGACAAAAGATGTTGAGTTAGTAGTAAAGAAAAGAACACACAAACCAACAGCAATTATTAAATTCAGTAAGTATCACAGTAGTTGGTATACAGTTTGGGATGGTAATTACATTAAACCTTACAACAGAGAGCAAATAGACAATGACATTGCAATGATTCCACACATACCAGCCAAATACAATTTAGAAAAAATTGGTTGGGTAAATGACATGTATTTTGCAAGAGCTTTTAATTTTAACTCATTGATTACTCAACAATATTTCGTTGATGAAATGACAAAAATTAAAAAGAGATAACGATTATCTCATCAACTACCGTTGATGTGTATAACTAATACGCGTGTTCCTTAATCATATGTCTGATAATCAGTTTTGGGATTCCGAGCGAAGAGCTACCTTTAAGCTGACTATTGAGGTAATTTAGAATCGGGCTATTAAGGGTGACCAAATCGTATTTATTTTTGAAAAACAATTAATTTTTAGGAGATTAAATCAAAATGGCAGAAGAAATTTTAGAACAACAAGAAACTCAAGAAAACTCAAATCAAATTTATCTAGACGCAATCAGTAAGTTAAAGTCCGAAACTGTTAGCGTTGATGAATACAACAAGCTCAAACAAGATAATGCAAACTTGTTAAATGCTATGCTTGAAGGTAAATCTACAACGGTAGAAGAACCAATCAAGAAGATGTCTGCAGCACAATGCAGAGAAGCATTATTCAAACCAGAACATGAACTAAATGATATTGAATATGTTTCAAGAGCATTGCAATTAAGAGAAGCCGTTCTCGCTGAGACAGGCGAAGACTGTTTTGTTCCTAAAGCTCACAATTATGCTCCTAGTAAGGAAGCTTTTGAATCAGCACAAAGAACAGCAGAAGTATTTCAACAATGTATTGATTATGCTCAAGGTGACAATGGTTTATTTATCAACGAATTACAACGTAGAACAAATGACGTAATGATTCCTAGAAAAAAGAAATAAATTATTCAAAGGAAATTTTTAAAAAATGGCTTATTCAGGACAATTAAATTCAAACGAAATTTTTAACGGTATTTACAACATGATAATTTCTCAAGAAGTTATCTCTCCAGCACTTGCTAGCAATTATGCTTTAGTAGACAAATTCAAAGTAGATGGTGGTCTTTATGGCGATACTAAACTTTTCTACGATGTAGACGTTCTTAAATCCAGACCTTGGATGGAAGATGCAGAAGCTGCAAACTTACTTGCAATCAATAGACCTGCTTCTCCTGAATGTCAAGAAATTGTTATGGACCAATTCAGACAAATTGACATTACTGTAGACCAATACTTAACGAAACGTGCTTGGGCACAAGAAGGTGCTTTCACAACTTTCAATTCAGTTATTCTTACAATGGTTAACAAAACAAAGAAACTCTATGAAGTTACTTTATTCAACTCTTATGTAGGTACTGAAGATGGTAAAGTAGTAGAAGTTCCTGTTTCTGAAATCACTGCTACGGGTGAAGAAAAGAACAGATTAGAAGCTCAAATGATTGCTCAATACGTAGCTGATACTATTGATGAAATGAAAGATTACTCAAGAGAATACAATGACTACGGATTCATGAGAGCTTATGATGAAGGTGAATTAATGTTCATTTGGAATACTAAGTATCTCAACAAACTTACTTATGTTGATTTACCTACAATTTTCCATTCCGAAGTGCTTAAGAACAAATTCTCTGAAAACAAATTACCTCCTAGATTCTTCGGTACAATTAATACATCTGCTGGTACTACTTCTTCAACAAATACAACAATTCGTTCTTTAGTTGAAAAAGATTACACAGTATCTGGTGCAAAAGTTCACGTATTCCCTGGTGATTTAGTACCTAAGTCTACAGCTTATCTTGCTAATGAAACCTACACAGTTGATGAAGATGTAGTTTGCAAGATTATTACGAAAGATACCTACAAGATTATGTCTGCTTTTGAAACAGCAACAGAATTCTTCAATCCTCGTTCATTGACCACTAATCATTACTTAACTTGGGGTTATTCAAATCCTGACAGATTACTTGGTCAACCTTTAGTTACAGTCCACGCAGATTAATCTCCTCGTATAGCAGTTCTTATACCTTCTCTGCAGAAAAGAAGGTATTAATTTTAAATAGGAGAAACAAATGACAGTTTATTTACTTCAATACAACAATTATTACAACAGACTTGTTAAGTATGAAGAAACTCTAAATGACTATCAACAGTACATTATAAACACTCTCCAAGCTACAAATTTCAAACCAAATGATTACGTTAATGCAGAACAAATAATAACATTGACAGGTGAATTAAAAACAAATTGGGAAAATGGAGATTATGTACTTGTAGTAGAAGGTACAGACACAATTGTTTCTAGATGGTTCGTAACAGAAAGTGTTAGATTAAGTAATGCTCAACACAAATTAAGTTTAAGAAGAGATGTCATTGCTGATTACTTCAACATTATTAAAGAAAGTCCAATATTTGTTGAGAAAGCAATTTTAGACTCAGGTAATCCATTAATTTTCAACAATGAAAACATGTCTTACAATCAAATTAAAGTTGGTCAAGAAGATTTATTTGATGACAGTAATACAGCTTGGATTGCAATGTATGTTGGTTTAGATTGTTTGAAAAATACTCAAGGTGCTTATGAAGATAAAACATTTCAGTTCACAACAACAAATGTAGAATCAGCATTATCTAAATCAGAATTGATAGCAGCTATTGGTGGTGTTTCAGGTAACATTTACAACAATGATGCAGAATTAAAAATTGTAGAAAAAACAAATCCTTACACAACTAACAAGTATCAAACAAAATATTGGGTATCAGGACAATACAGTACAAGTAAATATAATGCAACAGGTACAGGTGTTTACGTTATTAGTGAATCAGACAGACCTACAATTGCAAATGTTGTTAGACAGTACGATTTTAGTAATTATGTTTCAAATCAAGTTATTAATGCTACTGATTACAATGGTGTAATTGTAAGAGATGGAAATTCTTATTACAAAGCAAAGGTAACACAAATTCCTAAAACTGTAACTACTAATTTTAGTTGGTCAAGTGAATTAGGTGTTGAAATAAAAAATGCTACAGGTAAAATTCCACCTTCTCAATATGAAATGGGAAATGAAGTTTCAGTAGCTATATTAGAACAAACACTTGAATTCCAAGAAGTAATTGCTTATACAAATACACTCAACTTTACATTAAAGACAACAACTGTTTATTGTAATGAAGCTCCGTATTATCTTTTGTATTTGCCTTACAATGCTGGAAATTTGAACATAGCAATTGGTATTGCAAAGAGTTTAGGAAGTTTTTGTTACGACATTCAAATAGTTCCTTATTGTCCAGAAGAAAGAAACAGACATCCATATCATGATGAAGACGACAATAACATTACAATTCCAATAAAGAATGTAAGTACTACAATTGGTTACATTTACAGTGCAGCAAGTAATTCATTCTCATTTGATTTAGATTACAATGGTTATGGAAGAAAAGCAGCTACTTGGAATTCAGTTGAATTAAAAGTTCAAAATGAAACACAATTTGTTAGATTAAATTCTCCAAATGGTCAAGGTTCTTTTGAAATGAGTGTTGCTAAGAATTATGGCTTAGAAACTATTCATTTAGAGTGTACGTATAAACCAATTAATCCTTACATTAACATTTGTCCACAATTTAAAGGATTGTATGGTAGTGATTTCAAAGATTATCGTGGTTTAATTTGTCAAGGTGATTTTAGTATTCCACTTATTAGCGACGCTTGGGTTCAATACGAACAACAAAACAAGAATTACCAAAGCATTTTCGACCGTGAAATTGAAAATATGGATTTCAATAACAAGTATGCTAGAGTTCAAGAAAGAGTTCAAGCAGTTGCTGGTGCATTACAAGGTGCTTCTACTGGTGCAGCTGGTGGTGCAATGGTTGGTGGTCCATGGGGAGCAGTTGCTGGTGCAGCAGTTGGTGCAGCAAGTTCATTAGCTGGTGGTGTTGGTGATTTATACATCAATGAAAAGCTAAGAAGTGAAGCAAGAGATTTGAAATACGACATGTTTGGCTATCAATTAGGAAACATCAAAGCTAGACCTAATACATTAGCTAAAACAGGTTCAATGACAATCGATAACCATTACGTACCTTACATTGAAATTTACGAATGCACAGAAACAGAAAAAGAAGCATTAAGAAACAAAATTAAGTACAACGGTATGACAGTTGGTGTTATTGGTAAAATGGAAGATTACATTCATGAAGGTGCTGAAGATTACGAATACTTCAAAGGTCAATTAATTAGAATTGATTTGAATGATGACTTCCATTTAATAAATACAATTGCAAATGAATTAAACCAAGGAGTTTACATAAAATAATGAGTATACAAAGTGCAATAAATCAAACATTAGCTCTTGGTGCTGCTGGTACTTATTTGATTGACAAAGGTGTGTCTACTCAATTAGACATTACTAAACAACAATTTGAAGAAAAGAAAGCAGAACAAGAACGAAAAATTCAAAACTACAATGCTAAAAGAGAAGAAGCTTTACAAGGTGTTGAAGAATTAGGACCAGAAGCTACTGAGTATTATGCAGACCAATTAGCAGCAATTACTGGTGACAGAGATTATTCTTACGACAAACAAATGGAAGCTAAAGGCATTGCAGGAAAATTAAAGCTAAACAAATACATTCAAAACGCAAGTGTGGGTATTGACAATCCAATTACTGCTAGTGATGAAGAATTAGCTGATGTAAAAGGACAAATACAAAACGAACTTATGCAAAAAAGAAACTTAGCAGAACAATCTTTAAAAAATAAAGAAATGGAAAAACGTTGGAAACAAATGGGAGGCGTATTATAATGGGAAAGAATAATGCTTACATGCCTAATGTACAACCTCTTATAGAAGCAGGACTTGGTAGAAAAACCGCTACTGCAATGGGTTACGAATCTGAATGTAAAACGTCTCCATTGAAAGAAAACATTAGAAAATTACTTAGAATTAAAGATGAACAAGAATTCGTAAACAAAGGCTGTTGGTACAATACAGGACTTGATATGAGTTCTCAAGAAATTGAAAGATTAATTTACTACAAAGGTTCATTAATGTTCTTTCCTTTAGAAGGTAAATTCTATTTGATGCCTTATTGTTTAGATGGTGAACTTGATTACAATGGTCGTTACAAATACGTACATCCAGTTCCTATTGTTGGTAGTGCAACTACTGAAGAAGAAAAGAAAGCTAATAAAATACTTGCAGCTTACTTAGCAACAAAGAAGTTCAAGATTGTCAGAGAAGTAGCAATAGAAGAAGATTTTATTGATAAGAAAACAGGTGTATTTGATGTCAACAAAGCAAAAGAATTTTTGGAGACAAGTTGTGTTATTATTAATGACTATACTCCTCAGTTAGCACAAAAGATAATTCCTAGACAACAACTTCAAGAAGGAATAATTGATGTAGAAGCTGATTGTATTCCATTCATGAGAACAGCTTTATTAAATTCTACCGGTGTTCAAGGAATGAAAGTTTCTTCTGAAGATGAAGCAAGTTCAGTTACAACTGCTTCTGATTCAGTTGATATGGCTGCATTAAATGGTAAGAAATACGTTCCAATTGTCGGTGGATTAGATTTCCAAGATTTAAGTGGAAGTGGTACAGGTACTTCAGACCAATTCTTATTAGCAATGCAATCATTAGATAATTTCAGACACAGTACATTAGGTATTGACAATGCAGGATTATTCCAAAAGAATCAATTTGTAACAGATGGTCAAAATCAAGTAAATGTAGGTTCAGTAGGTTTAATAGCTCAAGACAGTATTTCTAATAGACAAAATGCTTGTGACATTATTAACAGTATTTGGGGATTGGGTATTTGGTATGACAACTCTGAATTACTAACAGGAATGGACAAAGATGGAAATGGTGAAGTAGCTAATAAACAAGACCAATCAGGTCAAAACAAAGGTCAACAACCAGAAGGAGCTAACGATGATTTGGAATAACAGTTTATACGGAATAACAAGAAATGCAAAATTTACGGAAATTTATGAAGATGTTGATTCATTTATTGAAGATTACCACACAAACGGTTTACCTAACACTATTGACGATTTCCATGCTGCCACTCTATTTTACTTATTGTTTGGTCAATACGGATACTCAACAATAATTTCTCCAAATGTAGACCAATGGAAGTACAAATTGTTTAGCGTAATCTTCATGTATGGACCAGCTTGGGAAAAGAAGTTAAAAATTCAAGATGATTTAACAAGTCTTTCAATAGAAGAAATTCAAACAGGAGCTACACAAATTAGCCAACATGGTTACAATCCAGGAACAGCTGTAAGTACTCCAGAAGAAATAGAATCAGTAGATGACCAAAACAAAGTTCATTACAAGAAATCTAAAATTGAAGGTTATGCAAATCTTTTAGCAGTATTAAAGACAGATGTAACAAAAGAATTTTTAGACAAATTCAAGAAATTATTTAAAGTCGTTGTAGCACCAGAATTACCTTTATGGTATGAAACACAAGTAATTGAAGAAGGAGAAGAAGATTAATGGTTCAAGAAATCTTAACACACGCAGAGTATTTTTGGTCTTTATACGGAGCAAGTATTGTAGCAATAATTACAAACGTCATAGCAGTAGTAAGTGTTGTATTTAAAGCTAAAACATTCATTGCAAAGAATAAAGAACAAGAACAAGTAATCAAAGAACAAAACAAAGCAATTAGAGACTTAACAAGAGAAGTTAAGGAATTGAAAACAAAAGTAACAAAAGTTAAAGAGGATTAAAGAATGGAAACAAGTGCTTACACAAAAAGAATGATTAAAAACAGAAACCTATTCAATTTTCTTCAATTCTTTTGTATGTTCATAGTAACAGTTGTTTACATCATTGCAGCCGCTTCAGGTAATACAGCACCAACAACAGATTTACAATCACAAATCGGTGTAATTGCTTATTCAATGGCTATTACAATAATCGTTCTTGTGTGCTTATTATGTATTGTAGGACACAAAGTCAGAACTACAATTTGGATGGCAAATGTAATTTTAGGTGCTTATTTGTTTGGTACAAATGGAATGTATTTAACATTCGGTATTTGGTTATTTGACGAATACGTTCTCTACAACTTATACACACACTACAAAACCAAAGCTACAATAAACAAAGAAATTGACAAGAGAGGATAAGTAAATGCAAGAGGAGAAATCTGTTTGGGAAAAGATAAAACCAGTACTCAATTACGTAGGCTTCATCGGTGCTACATTGTCTTCAATAGCTTACGTCATTATAGTATTTGTTTTAATAAAAGGGTTTCAATATCAACAAACAACGCAGACAATTGTTTTTGCTGCAGTAAATGCATTAGTTGGTTTGGTTATTTGTAATTTCTTACGTGTTCAAGGCGTATCATTTGGAAAGATGGAACACAAAGAATTAATTGACCAGTATTACGGAACTAAAACAAAAGATAAGAAACCACACTCAATGACTTACTTTTGGGTAAAGAGTATTATCAAAGACGTGTTTACAAAAGCATTAACAATTATTTTCACAACAGTCGGATTAATTTACATAGTAATTGTTGGAAGTAACGATTACAGCAAATTGTGGTTGGCATTAACAAATCTTATCATGTTCATTTGTTTTGGATGTCTAGCACTAGTAAAAGCGTACGATTACTACAACAATGTTTATGTACAATACATGAAAGAAAAAATAAACGAAAAAAATGAAAAACAGGAGTCTAAAGAATGTTAAAATTCGGTAACAAAGAATTCAGAGGCTTGGAAGAACAAGTCGAGAAAAACAAGAACGATATTCAAGACATTAAGGAACTAAACATTTTCATTAACGGTCTTGGTATCAAAGTATTAGGCACACTTGGAAGTCAGGAAGAAATTCCAGAAGATGAATATCAATACGGTGATGCTTGGTTAATTGGAACAGAAGAACCATACGAACTTTACGTATACACAAGAGCAGAATATGGAAGTGAATGGGTAAACTTAGGTCCTTTAGCAATTAGAGGTCCTCAAGGTATTCAAGGTGAAAAAGGTGACAAAGGCGATACAGGTACAAATGTAAAATGGTTTGTTAGTACTGTACAACCACCAGCTGTAACTTATGGAAATTGTTGGTTAAATTCATCAACAGGTGATTTGTATTTTTGTGGTTATGCTTCAGATGGCGTTACTTTAAGATGGAATTACAATGGTAACATCAAAGGTCCACAAGGATTACAAGGTGTAACAGGTCCACAAGGCCCACAAGGATTACAAGGACCTCAAGGTGAAAAAGGTGAAACAGGTGATGTAGGTGGTTTCATTAACATTCACGGTATTGTAGCAAGTACAAGTTTATTACCTTCACCAACATCTTTACATGATTTAACAGCAGCTTATTTAGTAGGTACAGCTAAACCTTACACATTGTATTTACAAGTAGGTAGCACATCAGCAGAAGCAGTATGGACAGACATGGGTCCTTTAAATGTTGCAACATACGTAACAGTAAATGGACAATTCCAAAATACATGGGAAGCAAATACAAAAGTAGATACAAAATCAAACTCTTCTTATCAATACGCACAAGTTTATGCAGTAGGAAGAGCTCCACAAAATACAGCAGAAATTATCCCAGCAGTTGATACGACAATTAACAACAGTATTGTAAGAAGAGATTCAAATGGTAATTTCAGTGTAAAAGCACCAACTTCTGATTACCAACCAGCAAATAAAAAGTATGTAGATGATGCAGTAGCAGCCGCAGGTGGTGGTGGAGGCGGTACAAAGCTCTACAGACACAAAGTTATAGATGCCGATGATGATTATTACAACATAATCACAACAAGAAGTGAACCTTACAAATTGTATGTAGGTAATTTCATTGACGACCAAGTATGTAAAGATATGGGTGTAGTATGTGCAGGCTCAACTGGAAGCGCATTTGAGCTTAGAGACATGGGTCCAATTGTTAGAAACTTTTCAAAAATTGGATTGAATGAATATTCTGCTTATTATGTTTACCGTTCAACTCAAGGTGCTGTTAGTTTCATGCCTATATATCACGAAATTGCAGTTACAGACGTAGTAACGGAGTACACAGAATAAAATGAAAGAGAAGATTAAATCTGCTTGGAAATGGTTAAGAAAGAATGTCTTCAATAAAGAAATGATAATTCCAATGTTAATTTCAGAAGCAATCTTTTGGAGTCCATGTATAGTCACAGGAATAATGGGTCTATGTGGTTATTCAAAAGCATGGATTTGGTTTTCAGCAGTAATTGCATTTTGGGCAGGACCGTTCACCCCAGCCACAGAACTACAAATAGGACTAGCATTCTTAATAAAGAAACTATTCAAGAAGAAACCAAAACAATCCCAGGACTCACCAGATTAACCAGGATTAAC
>JAGHSX010000164.1 GCA_018065645.1 Candidatus Scybalousia scybalohippi | reverse complement strand
GGTATATATATTTCGTTAGGTTGTTTTGTTTTATCCAGGAAATATTTACTAATTTTGCATCATAGAGATAGGATTATTAAACTTCTCTTTACTTAGTTTAAGCAAAGGGAATATTTTTTCATTTTAATTAAAATATATGGTAAGCACAGTTATACTAATACAGCTAGCTATTGTTCTGGTACTCATATTTATTGGCGCCCGTATCGGAGGTATAGGTTTAGGTATCACAGGCATGATAGGAGTATTTATTCTTGTCTATGGTTTTGGTCTGCAGCCAGGTAAACTCCCAATAGATGTTATGCTCATTATCGTTGCCGTTATTACAGCAGCTTCAGCCTTGCAAGCATCTGGAGGATTGGATTATATGGTAAATGTGGCAGCAAAGTTTTTGCGTCGTCATCCAGAACATATTACTTACTATGGCCCATTGACTTGCTGGCTATTCTGTATTGTTGCTGGTACTGCACATACATGCTATTCCTTGCTTCCTATCATTGAGGAAATAGCAAAGAACAACAAGGTAAGGCCAGAACGTCCTATGAGCGTGTCTGTTATTGCTGCCTCACTTGGTATCACAGGTTCTCCGGTTTCAGCAGCTACTGCGGCAATCATTTCCACAGACCTGCTTGGCGGAAGTGGAGTAGAACTGAAAGATATACTTATAATCTGTATTCCAGCATCTATCATAGCAATATTGGTGGCAGCATTTGTACAGAATAGAGTAGGAAAGGAACTGGAACAAGACCCAGTATATCAGAAACGTCTGGCAGAAGGTCTTGTCTCAACCTCAGCAACCAAGGATCTTGAAATGGATCCACAACAGGAAAAACGTGCACGTCGCTCTGTGTTTGCATTTTTACTGGGAGTAGTATTGGTTGTGCTGTTTGGTTCTGTTCCATCTTTGAGACCATCATTTGAGTTAGCCGATGGCACTATAAGACAAGTGTCTATGTCTGAGACTATAGAAATGGTTATGATGTCTATCGCCGGACTTATCCTTTTGGTAGGTAAGGCAGATGTAAAGGTGGCAGCAAAGGGAAGTGTCTTTGGTGCTGGCATGAACGCTATGGTTAGCATCTTTGGCATAGCATGGATGGGGGATACATATTTTTGTGGACATCTGGACTTTTTCTCTGGATATATTTCACAGATAGTGACAAGTATGCCTATGTTGTTTGCTGTGGCGTTGTTCTTTATGTCTATTATGCTATTCTCTCAGGCAGCCACTGTACGAACGCTTTATCCTCTTGGAATGGCTTTGGGTATCAACCCTATGTTGCTGATAGCTATGTTTCCTGCTTGTAACGGATATTTCTTCCTGCCAAACTATCCTACAGAGGTTGCCGCTTTGAACTTTGATGATACTGGCACTACTCGTGTAGGAAGATTTGTAATCAATCACTCTTTTCAACTGTCTGGATTCATCACAACTATTGTCTCCATAGGAATAGCATATCTAACTGTGATATTATTGTATTAAAACAAATAGTAAACATATTTTATAAAAAAACAAAAAGAAAATCTATCATGAATAAGAAAAAAGTTTTCATGCTGATAATATTGGCATTAACAATGGTTTGGACAGTTTCTGCTAAACCAAAGATTAGAATCCTTGCTACAGGTGGTACAATAGCTGGTGTTGCAGCAAGCTCTACATCTACAGCCTATACTGCTGGTCAGGCTACAATAGAAACACTTTTGGCAGCAGTTCCAGAGATAAAGGAATTAGCTGAAATATCTGGAGAGCAGATCAGTTCTATTGGTTCACAGGATATGAATGACGAAATATGGCTGAAACTTGTAAAACGTATCAATCAGTTGTTGAATGAAGAAGGCTATGATGCCGTACTTATCACTCACGGAACAGATACTATGGAAGAAACAGCTTACTTCCTAAACCTTACTGTTAAGAGTGACAAACCTGTTGTATTGGTAGGAGCTATGCGTTCTTCTTCTGCTATCTCTGCAGATGGTCCTGCAAACCTTTACAATGGTGTTGTTGCCTGTGCAGACCCAGCATCAAAAGGACATGGAGTAATGTGTTGTATGAACAACCAGTTGATAGATGCAAAAGATGTTATCAAGCGTCACACTACAGACTGCGCAACATTTGTTGGTGGAACATTCGGTTCTATAGGTTATGTTTATGGAAACAAAGCTTACTACTATCGTGAAGTAACAGCAAAACACACTACACAATCTGTTTTCGATGTTACAAACCTTACAAAACTTCCACAGGTAGGTATCGTTTATGGTTATGCTAACTGTTCTCCATTGCCATTCAAAGCATTTATGGATGCAAAGTTTGATGGTATAGTATTGGCAGGAGTAGGTGATGGAAACTTCTATAAAGATGTTTTTCCATATGCAGAACAAGCAGTAAAAGACGGAATTATTGTTGTTCGTTCTTCTCGTTGTCCTGTCGGTCCTACATGTCTTAACGGAGAGGTGGATGATGAAAAATATCATTTCTGCGCTTCATTGAACCTTAATCCACAAAAGTCAAGAATTCTACTTATGCTTGCCTTGACAAAAACTCACGACTGGAAACAGATACAACAATATTTTGCAGAATACTAAACATCTTCAAAGAAATACAAAGATGAAAAGATTATATTGGTGTGATATAGATTTACTAGGATAATCTAAAACCAAATAAAAATAGCACGAAAGATATTGCATCTTCGTGCTATTTTTTATTCTTAAACTAGTTCTTAGAAATTGTAGTTATGTTTTCTTTTAGATTTACAAAACATCGTGATCATATGCATTTTCTCCAAGGATAGCAGCGTCAATACCTTCTTTTTCTTCTTTCTCACTAACTCTTACTGGAGTGATCTTGTTGATAATCCATAAAATTGCATAAGTGAATACGAAACCATAAACAGCTGTAAGCAATGTTGCAACCAGTTGTTTCCAGAAGAAAGCACTTTCTCCATCTATAAGACCTGCAGCACCATTTGCATTTACACTTGTTGTGGCAAATACACCTAAAAGTATAGTTCCTATGAAGCCACCAACACCGTGAACACCCCAAACGTCCATAGCATCATCCCAGTTCTGTTTGTTTTTCCATTCTACTGCTATGTAGCAGAAGATAGAAGCAAGTATGCCTATAATTGGAGCAGTCCAAAGAGGAACAAAACCTGCAGCAGGAGTTATGGTAGCCAAACCTGCAATAGAACCAGTCAATACACCAACAAGTTTTGGCTTACGACTACGGCACCATTCTATTACTAGCCATGTTACAAGAGCGAAAGAAGCAGCAATATCTGTATTTAGGAAAGCCAATGTTGTTACACCATCAACACCTAGTTCACTTCCAGCATTGAATCCATACCAGCCAAACCATAGCAATCCTGTTCCTATAGCTACAAGAGGAATACTATTAGGAGTAGAGTTCTTGTCAACACGTGCTCCAACAAAGAATACTGAAGCCAAAGCAGCAAAACCTGCCAAAATATGTACAGCTATACCTCCAGCGAAGTCAAGAACGCCCCAAGCACCTAGTATGCCACCGCCCCATACCATGTGACAGAAAGGATAGTAGCATAAGAACTGCCATGCTGTCAAGAAGATAAGGTAAGATTTGAAACTGATACGGTTAACAAAAGCACCTGTTATAAGGGCTGGAGTAAGGATTGAGAACATCATCTGGAATGAAATAAATACATACTCAGGGATATTGCCGTTTGCACTTGGATGTAAAGTGTCTGGAGTAATACCTGCAAGAAGACATCTGTCTAGATTTCCAAGAATACCTACAAAGTCTGTTCCTTCTGTATAACTACCAGAGAAGCAAAGAGAATAACCGCATACAAACCAAAGTAATGTACTCCAACCTAGAGATACAAAACTTTGAATCATAATGCCTAGAATGTTTCTTTTAGAGGCTAGACCTCCGTAAAAATAAGCTAGCGCTGGAGTCATAAGCATAACCAGACTGGCTGCTATAACCATAAACGCTGTGTCAGCAATGTTAATCATAATGTGTTACGTTTTTTATTGTTAATGAATAATATTATAGTTCTATGTGAGCACCTCCAACCAAATACATCTTGTTGTCAACAGGGTTTGCTATGACTTGAGCATAGATAGGCAGAGAAAAAGATGGAGTAATTTCTAGGGCGTGTGTTGCTGTAATGCCAAGATTCACTATTCCCAAACCATTATTTCCATAAAAGCTGTAATTTTCTTTTCCATTGATGGCACAGCCTGCAACAAAGTTGAATGTAGTGTTTATCTTGCTACATTCCAATTCGTAAGCCAACTCTGTGTATGTGGAGTAAACCAGTTCATCATCAATAGTGCGTGCGTCAGCTCCGTATAGGTTGGTATATAGAGACAATGAAAGGTGAGTGCTAGGTACTTTGAAAACAAGACCTCCTTCTATTACGTGATTTGTTGTGTTGGCATCATAGTTAAAGTAATGGAATGCTGAAGAATAACTTGGAAACGAATAGTCTGTTACCATAATTGTAAACATTTCATCTAGAAAACTGTAACTAAGAGACCAATCCAGTTCTTGATATTCCGTGTTGTTAAAACTATAAGCACCCCATACACCAAAGCTCAATCCTTTGTAACCAATGTTTGCTCCAGGTTCAAAGCAAGGAGCATTTCCTCCCAAAGCCTGACCACGCCAAACATATCTGCTTTGCAAATCAGCAGAAACATTGAATGAAACTTGTGCAAAACTGCTGCCCATACATAGCAGCATAAATACTAAAAAGATATTCTTTTTCATTTCTTTAAATTTTTTGATTTCATTAGTAGGTTGCAAAGTTAGAAATATAGTTTTAACTGTTTGTAAATATTCAAAACATAGATGTAATAATACGTATTATTACTGTCATAATA
>JAGHSX010000078.1 GCA_018065645.1 Candidatus Scybalousia scybalohippi | reverse complement strand
TATCTATAGTTGCTACATTAGAATTACGTTTTAAAATCTTATAAGTTTCTCTTAAAGTGTTATGATTTTTAGATTTTTTAGTAATTTTTACAGAAGTTGTTACCTTAATGCCAAAATCCATTTTTTAAACCTCTAACTGAGTTGCTTTTCTGATTATCAATGTATGAATAAGCATTTTTTTTCCATTAGGAATAAGAGATTTAACACTAAGAATATTGTAAGTTTCGTTTTCAAAGATTATTTGGTCTTTAGTTTCGATTGGAATAATAAGTTCGTCATTCATTTGACAAACAAACTTTTTGTCACCTGCTTTTACAATAGTTGACAAAGCACCGATAGTTTCTTCAGCAATAGGAAGTATAATTCCTACACCTTCAAATTCTTCATAAGTTTTAATAGTCTTTTTTTTGATTAAATCGTATTTTTGACCAGATACTTTTTTGAGTAAGAATGGAGAACCGAATCCTTTTGGACTAAGAAGTTTTTTAGCAGTTTTTTGCATTCGAGCATAATTGAAAGCCATATCATACTCCAAGCCATAATGCTTTAGTTACGATTCCACCCTTCCACCTTTTTGGGAAATATAAGCCTCTAAGAATCCTATTCAAAGGCTTGTATTTAGAAGTAGTATCTTCTCCACCTTCTGAATCGCTACTGTTTGCAAAATATTCCATTTCAACGACATCTGCACGTTCACGTTTTACAGGACCAGATTCAGTTGTAAGCTCTACGTCTTCATTCAAAGACATATAATAAGTCGCTTCAAGTACAGCAAGTTTTACTCTTTTAGGAATCCCATTTACAGGAAATCCATCTAAATCAAACAGCATTACGCGAGGAAATGCTAATTCTTGAGATTCATATTTACGTCTTCCTCGCCAATTAAAAACAGAATCAATATATTCTGTTCCTCGAATAATAGAAGCAACTCTGGCAGCCTCATCTAAGTCCAACCAATCAGTTCGATTTCTAGCAGTTTGATGCTCCAGAGCTTCTTCGTAAGTGATGTAAGAGTTAGCATTTGGAACGCAAGTTCCATCTTCTACAATAATTCGTGAAGATGGAGGAATTTCTGGAGTGTCCTCATTTTCTGTAGAATCTCCATCTGTTTCTGTTTTATCTTGTTCTTCCAATTTATCAGCCATACTCATTCTCGCTCTCGATGCCTTTTTTTACCTTTAGAACTTTTTGGTGGCATCGAAGTAGACTCAAAATCTTTTAAAGATTCTGTAACAGTCTGGTTTGTTTTAGCCACATTTCTTTCTGAATTTTCTCCGACTTTTTCCCACCCTTTAGAGTGGAAATAATCGAAATCAGAATCTTTTATGTAACTAAATTTTTCCAAGCCGTTCACAACGAGTCTAACTTTCACCATTAAGCCCCTTTGTTTGTACGATTCCTTTTAGATTCGTTCTTAGAAAATGTTTCTTCTGTAACAACTTCAACTTTCGGTGTTTCTGTAGGTTCTACAGACTCTGCAACAGTTTCCTTTGCTGGTTCTGTTGCAGTTTCAGAAACACCTGATGTGTGATTATTTGTCTCAACTTTCGGTGTTTCTGTAGGTTCTGTAGACTTTTCAGACATTCTTGAAGCGTTATATCGTCTCATTCTGTTAAATGCTGTAAGTCCCATTTACGGTTCTCCATTAATCAGAGATTTTTGCAAGAAGTTTTGTAATAGCAATGTTTTTACGCTCTGCTACACGTTCCCAGTTTGCTGGATTTGCCAATTCTTCATTTGTTGCGAAATCACCTGCTGGTTCACCCTTGAAACGGATTCCACGAGGATGCATTGTGAATACACGAGTTGAAGAAACAACATCCTCTTTCAAGAGAATATCTCTATCGAACTCAATTTCCTGCAATGTATCATTTTCATTGAAAACAACAGCACCATTACCGAAAAAATAGATTGGGTAAACACCATCTGATTCTGGAGCAAGACAATCATCAACAATGACACGTTTCTCCATATAAGTGTAATAACCCATCTCAAGTTCAGAAGGCTGAACCCAATCGACAATATCAAGCTGCTTCAACTTAGCCAAAACTTTTGATGAGAATGCAACAGCCTTAATTTTAGAGAAGTTATCTCCAAGCAAGAATGAAGCCTGTGTCATCAATTTTGCATCAAGCTCTGTAGTTGACTTATCAAGAACAGAATCTGCCATTCCTGCTGAACCCATAGCACCTTTAAGAGATGCACAAAGAATTACTGAAAGTCTGTCAGCCCACCAATCTGACATAAAATTACCAATAGCTTTCATTGGGTCGTCACCAGCAAGCAAATGTGCTACATCTGTTGAACTGAAAGCACCTGAACGAGCGTGAATCAATGCTACATCTTTTGTCGCTGTAATTTTATTTACAGTCAAAGGTGTTCCTTCTTTGAGAATTTCATCATCAGCGACAGGTCTTTTCCACATTGGGATATTAACCTTAACGCCACCTCTTGAAATATCAACTCCTTCTACTGGAGCAGCAATTCCTGAACGCAAAAAGAGGTTTCTGTTTATTGTTTCCTCTTTAACATAAGGCATAAAAATTTCTGGAACAATTACGTCCGCAAGTCTTGTACCTGGCATAATTTACTCTCTCCTATAAATATGACTAACGACCAGCTTGTGCCTTGAGTTTCTCGAATAATTCTCGATTCTCTCGGAACAAGTTACCCTGTTCTGTTAAATTTTTTGTTTTGAATGGATTGTTTTGTGATTGGTCAAAAGAACTAGCACCGCCTTCCGCACCGCCACCAGAACTCTTAGACACAATGCAACGTTTACCGAAGCTAGTCGTAAGGACTGCTTCTACTGCTTGTTTGATTGTTTCGCCGTTTTTTGTAGCGATAATCGACTTTCCTTCGCCTACTGGACGATAATCGAAATAGCAACAATTCGGTCCCATCGTAAAATCTGCGAGATTTTGAATCGCATCAGGGTCTACATGTTTACCTTCAAGAGCCTTATTGAACTCTTTCATACATTCGAGATTGAGTTGAACTCGTTCCATCTCTGAAACTTTTGATTTGTAGCTATCCAAAACCCCAGTCAATTCAGCAATTTTCTTCTCATAGACATTTGCAGTTTCTGTAAGTTTCTGGTCGTAAACCTTTTTAACTTCATCTGGCGAAGCTGCCTCAAGTTGTTTTGACAACTTCTCGTTAGCCTCTTTCAAGGAATTAAATTGTTCTTCAAGTGCTTTTCTTTTTGCTTCAGAATCACGCTTTTCAGAAATAATTTGTTCCTTGTGCATAAGAACAGCGTTCAACTGTGCTTTTGTGTCCTCGTTAAAAAGTCCCAAAAGTTCCTCAGCTTTTGCGGCCGCCTCTCCCTCTTTTGAAATAACTTCAATAATTTTTTCTGATTCGATTGCCATTACTACAGCCCTCTCTCGTTGTTGTTTTCATAGTTCCTATCCTGCTACAGCATTCGTCTTACTAGACTTTGAAACTATGTATTTCGAGAGTAAAAAAAAATAAGTTCGTTGTTGATTTTTTTATTGACATTTTTTTTATTAAGGTGTAAATTCAGATTGTTAAGATGAAATTCTTGATAGTCGAACTACCCACTCGACTTTAACATTACTCAGTCAAGTTTATTAGAAAACTCATATTGTTGGACATTTCTTCGGATTTGTCCGCATTTTTGGGCGTATCAGGTGTAGACCGCTATTTTTGACTGAGTGATAGTGAATTTGGTAGGGGTACCAAAACCGTGATATTCTGAAAAGTGTTCAACAATATGGGTTTTTTTATTTGGTAACCAATCCATCAAAATCCAAAAAGTCGGATTTATCTCATAGAACATCATTCAGAAATTAATCTCAATCCTAAACGTTCCACAGTTAAAAGACCGTTCCGTTTAGAGTTCATCACATCTTTAAATTCTAACTTGCAAGGAAGAAGATGTAACCGTCCAGAAGGGAATCAACACAGGACGGAGGCCCGAGGCGAAAGAGTGAGGGCTTGTTGATAGCTATTGTGTAGTAGTATGAATGTCACCTTGTCTTATCCGCTCACAACGAAATAAGATATGCTAAAGCGATGGACTGGCTCCGTTGGGCAAAAAAAATCGTAAGCATACGCCGCACCAGCAAGATTCTATCTTGTTTGGGTTGGGGGCTTTATGCTTATGCTCAAGACTTCACCGTTAAGCAAAAACGAATTTCTCTGAATTTGCAATATGTTTTTAAAGAAATTTTGTAAAAATTTTAAAAGAATTTCGTTGTTTTTTTTGAAATTTTTAGGGTTGGAAAATATTTAGAAATTCTAGTGGTCTTTGGAATTTCGTTATTGATTTTGAATCAACTGTTGTTTCTTTTGCTATCAGCAATTCGTTTTTGTGCTAAATCGAAATACACTTTTTCTTTTTCAAATCCAATGAAATTTCTACCGTTCAAAACACAGGAAACACCTGTTGAACCAGACCCCATAAATGGGTCTAATACAACATCGCCCTCATTTGAACTTAATTTGATATATTTGTTTAGAAGTTCTAGTGGTTTTGTTGTTTCGTGGTCACCTTTCACTTTCGCAACGGTCTGAGATAGAATTTGCTATCAAGAGTTCCATCTTCTTTTTCGATTCGATTCAATCCAACGTGAGATTCATATAATCTAACCACATATTCAATGTCGTTTGTGAACACTTTTGTTGAACGAACCATATATCCACCTTCTGTTGCCTTATTCCAAAATAGTAAATCATATTTATATTTTTTGTGTTCACTAATCCAAGCAAAATAATGAGTAAGTTGAAGTCTTGAACAGAAAATGTAAGCGTTCATTTTTTTCATTTTGGGTTCTATAGTATTAAGAAAATCAAATACTTCGTTTTTTCCAAAGCTACTTAAATCAGTATTCATAAAAGAAGTTCCAGAATAAACACCATTTTTGTTCCAATGCTCTTTATCTCTACATCCGCCTTTAATATGTTCATAAGGTGGGTCTGTGAGAAGCAAGTCTATAGATTTATCTGGAATAGTTTTGATAAGTTCAGCATAGTCGCCATATTGAATATTTGTATTAACCATAGCGTCTAGGCTATGAGAAAAATTAATCGTTATTAAAAAGGGGCTGTCCAAAAAGTATAGTTCATAGTGTCATTCCGAACTTGATTCGGAATCTCTACACTGTATCTAGTGTAGATGCTGAATCAAGTTCAGCATGACAGAACTTCTTGGACAGCCCCAAAAAATTATTTTTTTTCTTCAATATTATCTTTGTAAATCAAATTTCCTGCATAAAAGTCTGCTATCAGTTTATGAACTTGTTCGCTTATTGTTCTAAAATTATCTTTAGAATCTTTTTCTAAAATCTCTTTTAATGTTTTTGGAATTGTTGAGAATATTCTAATATTTTCATTACTTATCATTTTATCACCTCTATATAAAG
>JAGHSX010000163.1 GCA_018065645.1 Candidatus Scybalousia scybalohippi | reverse complement strand
ATGTAATTCTCTAAATAAATCAAAATTTACAAGGAGGAAAACAATAAAAGAGTTGCGGAATGCTAGTAAATGCTAGTGGCCTAAATAGCCTTATTTATTTTCTTTTATTGTAAAAAAGTATATCTGTACAGCGAAGAATAGTGGAAGTAAGACAAGGTTTTATAGGATTATTTCTTGCTTTTGCCAGGCTAAAACGAAGAAGTAAAAGTTTGCAAGTCCGATTTGCAAGGGTTGCAAATCCGACTTGCAAATATTACAAGTCGGACTTGCAGAAAAATAAAACCTCGTTTTACTGTAGCGAAACGAAGAGTTATTTTTCTAAAACGAAGATCTGGAAAAAGAAAACTAGGAGTTTTTTTTAAAGAAGAAAAATATGAAATTATAAAAAAAGAAAAGGGTCGGATTTTTAAAACCCGACCCTTTTGTAAACTATGTTTTGTATAAGTAAGAAGACTATTTCTTGTCTTTAATTTTTTCTATTTGTGGTTTAAGAGCATCTATTGACAGCATAACTGCTTCTTCAAAAGTATCTGCTTGTTTAGATGCAAACAAGTCATTACCTTTTATTACCAAACGAATCTCTGCTTGTTTGTTGTTTTCAGACTCTGGTTTATCAACCTTTAGTGTTACTTCTGATTCCAAAGCATTTGGTAAATGACGGTCAAGCTTTGATACTTTTTCTTCTACGAAAGATACTAACTTTTCGTCTGCTCTGAATTTTACTGCATTGATTTTTACGTTCATAATATTACCTCCTAAAATTTATTGGTTATCAATACTCTTAAAAGAGTTTTTATATTCGTTTTTCAATTGCTCTATGGTAGTATGAGTATAAACTTCTGTTGCAGCAAGCGAAGAGTGTCCAAGAAGGTTCTTCACATTGTTTATCTCTGCACCCTGATTCAAAAGATGTGTTGCGCAAGTGTGTCTAAACACATGAGGAGATTTTTCGCTGATATTATACTCCTGCAGCTTCTTGTGAACCATAGTATAGAGTTTCCCCTGACTCATCGGTTTACCATCTTTATCCGTTATTAAGAGCGATTCTTTTATATTTAAACGTTTTTTATGTTCAATATATTTTATCAAATCTTCCTTTAATTTTGTTCCAAATGGTACTATTCTTTCTTTCTTCCCCTTACCAAATATCTTTATAGTATTTGAATAAAAGTTAATATCCTTCTCGTCTATAGACAGAAGTTCGCTACGACGTATGCCTGTAGCATAAAGAATTTCTATTATAAGATAATTTCTAAAGGAAGTAAAATCTTCTTCGTCTATAGTCTCATCAAGAAGTTGCTCCATATCCCTCTCAAAAAGAAAAGAAGGTTTTCTTTTTGCCATTTTGGGAGCGACAATCTTAGCCATAGGATTATTGAAACTAGGGTCTAGTTTCTCTATATAATGAAAATAGGTTCTAAGTGCTGAAATCTTTCTATTGATAGAGCGACTGGAAATATCGCCTTCTGCCATATCCATAAGCCAGATACGGATATCTTTTGCATCGGGCTCTCCTTCAAACTCGTTACCATCATTTAGACGTTTAAGCTCTTGCTCAAACTGAGTCAAGTCTATACCATAGGAGCGTATGGTGTAGTCTGAAAGTTTTCTCTGCCTCTTTAGATATGTAAGAAATTCTTCTTTTTTCATCAAAGGCAAAGGTATAAAAAAAAACTTACAAATCTTAAGACCTGTAAGCTTTTTTCGTAAATTTATGAATTATTTATCCATTTCCATCTGTCTTAGATGTTGAACGTAGATTGCTTTCAATTTCTTTTCTCTAGCAACTACAGAAGGTTTAGTGAATTGTTTTCTTCCACGTAATTCTTTTACTACGCCTGTTTTTTCGAATTTTCTTTTAAGCTTCTTAAGAGCTTTTTCGATATTCTCGCCTTCTTTAATAGGGACAATAATCATAATTTTATACCTCTTTCTTTTTTAATTAATAAATAAATGTTAACTTTACAAAGTGCAAAAATACACCTTTTTATTTTACTGGCAAAACTTTTTCCAACTTTTCTTGCACCCACAAAGGGCAGCGTAAAGGTTTTCTAGTTTTCTCATCTATAAAACACAACTCATTCCAACCCTCACAAACAAGAATTTCTTTTCCGTTGTCATCAGTCTTCAGTATTCTGTACTCAAAATGTATTCTAGACATAGGCATTTTCTCCACAATAGTTCTTATTGTGATAAGTTCATCATACAAGGCTGGAGTATGGTAACGAGCATGCTGCTCTATCAAAGGCATCATCACACCTTCTTTCTCCATTGCAGAATACTCCACGCCATAAGTTCTCATAAACTCTGTACGTCCTATCTCAAAAAAACGAAAATAATTGCTATTATGAACATAACCCATCTTGTCTGTTTCATAATATTGTACTCTATGTTTTACATCTACTACAACTGGTTCCATTTCTTTATTCTTTTTATAAAAAACAACCTTATAAAAAAAGCTGTCCATAGATAAACTCTACGACAGCCTTTTATTGTCTTATCAATTATTAAGGTTTAGTATTGAATGTAACCTTTTTCAATTGAATTATTCAAACAAGCAATGAGACCTTTTTTATTGATTGTTCTCATACCCTTTGCACTTACTTTCAAAGTAACCCAAGCATCTTCTTCTGGAAGATAGAATTTCTTAACTTGTAGGTTAGGATAAAATCTTCTCTTATTCTTAATGTTTGAGTGAGAAACGTGGTTTCCCTTCATTGCTTTCTTACCTGTAATTTCGCAAATTCTTGACATTGTATTCTATATTTTTATTGTTATTATCTTGTTTTATACTCCAATTTTGAGTTTGCAAATTTACAACCTTTTCTGTAATCTGCCAAAAGTTTTTCAAAGAAATTTCATTTTTCCCTCTAATCCACAAGTATTTTCTGCGAAACAACAGAGTCACTTGTTTTCACTTTTACAACATAAAAACCTAACTCTTTACCCAAAGTTAAAGACTTATAGTTACCATTTACATTGGAAGAATATACTTTTTGCCCAAGTGCATTTACCACTTCCACGCTCTTCATATCTTCCCCTGAAAGATACACAACATTTCTTTCATTCCAAATACTGATATCTATTTCTTTTTCCTGAACTTGTTCCAAACCCACATCTATTTTGGAAAAACGAATCTTATATTTGCCTTCATTTTCTCCTGGAGCAACTACAAAATAATACCCTTCATCATTCAAAATAACTTCTCGTTCTGATTGTTCATTGATTATACTGACCACAATACTATCAGGGATATTTTGAACAGACAAGCATACAGGAGAATATTCAACAGAATGAAAACGAATCTCTGTCTCATACGGAAGAGTAGAAATAAAATTTTCCACTATCTGTCTATGATTAACAAAAAAGTATGGTTCCACAAAACCTTTCCTGTCATTTAGCATAGCGTAGGTATCTTTCTTATCGAAACGATTATTTGCATTTACGTCTATATATGCTTTTGCCTTCCTAGTATGCTTGTTGGTAGAAACCGAAAAAGTAATAGGATTTCTCTTTTCTTCTTTCATAGATTTTTTTGCAGAAGATTTGCTCATTGTTATTGATAGTGTTCTTCCACTTGTAGGTGCAAGCATAAAACCTCTAGACATTTCAAATGATGTTTCATATTCCCATGCTCCGCCATCTGCATCATAGACATAAACATAACCACTTGACCCCTGAATATTATCTCCCTGGATTTCGCTCCAAGTCAAAGTAGTCGGAAATGGGTTAGCAAAAGAAAACCATAAAGCTTGCGCAATACCTCCTGATGTATTTTCTTCTGCGGTGTTAGTTTTTGTAACAGTCACATCATCTGTATTAACATTTCCACCTTGCATCCAATACAAGTATTGTCCTGCATCATTATAATTTGTTATTGCTCCATTATTGTTTGTATCTGGTCTTGAAGAAGGGTAAGGCCATACGAAATAACCTTCACCTAGTTTCATTTCATCTTTTGCATACAGATAATCTCCGTCCCAATTATTGTTTGCATAATCAAATCCAACAACAGCCATATCATGTTCTCCATGATTTAGAGTAAAATTATCACCCAGTATGGAAAGTTTTGCATTTTTGATATAGGTACCTACAAGATTCCATCTGCCAACAATAATATCTAAAATATGAATATTTCCTACACCTTCCAATTCTGCTTCAGGCAAATCCATTCCCCCATTTTGACTACCACCATTACCTATTGCTGGATTGACATTAGCAGCACCACTAAGAGAATTACCGCCATACTGATTTCCTGTAATAACTTCCTGTATTATACTCTTAGAACCGGGATCATACAAACCGACTAAATCTCCTACAAATCCCATATAAATATTATCTCCCTTTATGGTACAAGCTATTGCTACATTATCTTTTAGGTATGCAGACATATAGCCAGAAGGATCTGTTTGACTATTGGTTCCAACAGAATTCATTGTACCTATTATTCCTCCTGCAACGTAACCTCCAACAATAGTAGAATTTTCTACCCTGCAATTTTCTATAATGGAAGGATAAGCAACCCAACCTGCAATACCTCCAGACCATTTTGCTGTTAGATTTGCATTTGAAATAATAACATTTCTAACAACTGCGTAAGGTTGATTGTATGTATTATAAGAACCTATCCTACCGAACAAGCCAGCATATGTATCTCCACCATTTGTTGACTGTGTTACCTTCAAATTACTTATTTTATGATTACCTCCATCAAAAACTCCTTCAAACATCGTTCCTGTATTCCCTATAGGAGAAAAATTTGCGACAGCAATCATATTTATATCTTGAGTCAAAAGAAAAGAATGACCTTTTGTCCACAATTCCGAATGATTTGAAAGATAAACAAGGTCCGCCGCAGATGTTATTTGATAGACACCATCAACCACAGACAACTGAGCTTTTATTGTATTTGCAAAGAATACAAATACAAGTATTAAGATGTATTTTATTTTCATTTTTTGTTCTTAACTATATCCTTACAAATAAAAAGAATTTACCTCGAATCCTTGAACATTTTTAACGAAAAATAATACAAAATATTGCAGCAACAAAAAAAAGGCAGCAACAACTTGTTGCCACCTTTTATTTATAGTATTATTTGTTTACTATTTTTTCAAACCTTTGAAGAAGTTTCTTCCTAGATATACTGCTTGTTCTCCAAGTTCTTCTTCTATACGAAGCAATTGGTTGTATTTACAGATACGATCTGTTCTTGAAGCAGAACCAGTCTTGATTTCACCTGTGTTAAGAGCAACTGCAAGGTCTGCGATAGTTGTATCTTCTGTTTCACCACTTCTGTGAGACATAACAGCTGTGTAACCATTATTGTTAGCCAAACGAACTGCGTTGATAGTTTCTGTAAGAGAACCAATTTGGTTAAATTTGATAAGGATAGAGTTAGCAACACCCTTGTCAATACCCATTTGAAGACGTTTTGTATTTGTAACGAATAGGTCATCACCTACAAGTTGTACTCTGTCGCCTATTGAGTCTGTAAGAAGTTTCCAACCGTCCCAGTCGTCTTCTGCCATACCGTCTTCGATAGAAATGATAGGATATCTCTTAGTCCAATCTTTCCAATAGTCAGCCATTTGAGAAGAAGTAAGTTTTTCGCCGCTTGACCATTTGAAGTGATACATTTTTTCTTCTGGCAGATAGAATTCACTTGAAGCTGGGTCCAATGCTATGCAGATATCTTCACCTGGTCTGTAACCAGCTTTTTCTATTGCTTCTAGTATAACTTCGATAGCTTCTTCGTTTGAACCTAGGTTAGGAGCGAAACCACCTTCATCGCCGACGTTAGTAGAATGACCTTTAGCTTTAAGAACTGATTTCAAGTTGTGGAAAACTTCAGCAATCATTCTCAAACCTTCAGAGAAAGAAGATGCTCCAACAGGCATAGCCATGAATTCCTGGAAGTCTATTTTGTTATCAGCGTGAGCACCACCATTAAGGATGTTAGCCATAGGAACAGGAAGAGTGTAAGCATTAGCACCGCCTACATATCTGTAAAGTTCTTGACCTGTTTCCATAGCAGCAGCTTTAGCACATGCCAATGAAACGCCTAAGATTGCATTTGCTCCAAGACGGCCTTTGTTTTCAGTACCGTCAAGTTCTATCATTCTTTTATCGATTAAGATTTGTTCAGAAACTGGTAAACCTTTTATTTCTTCAGCTATTATAGTGTTAACGTTCTTTACAGCTTTCAAAACACCTTTTCCCATGTAGATGCTTTTATCACCATCTCTTAGTTCTACTGCTTCGTGAACACCTGTTGATGCTCCTGATGGAACAGCAGCTCTACCCATTGCACCTGCCTCTGTGTAAACTTCTACTTCTACTGTAGGTTTGCCTCTTGAATCCAAAATCTGTCTTGCGTGAACGCCAATAATTTGTGACATAATTTTTAGTTTTTAAAAAGATTAGTAATATTTAATTGTATTATTTTATTAGACTTGCAAAGTTAGAAAAAAATCTGCTTCTCACAAACATTTTTTCTTCAAAAAAGTCTATTTATTTCCTATGATTCTTTTTCAAAATAGAGTTTATAGTATCTCAAACCTCTTTCCTCATCTTCCCCTACCTCAACTCTATCTCTTCTGCCATGAATGTATAGTGTAAAATTTTTATCCAGTTTTATCACACTACGCAAATATCTTGTCATTTTTTTCAAAGCATCTTCATTCAAAGTAAAATCTTCCTGAAGATCCACTTCATATTCTTTTGCAAATTCATCTTTGTATGCTTTGAATTTTTCTTGCAAATCTGGTGTTTCCATTACTTTTTCTGCAAAAGTATCTGTCTGGAATTGCTTATTTTCTCTAAAGAAATCGCTGGAACGGTTTAAAAATTCTGCTTGGTCAGCCTTGCTTATATCATACTCTTTTGGAAGATAATCCATAACAAAGCCCTTACAAACATCCAATACTCTTTCTGTCTTGTAGTATGAATCTTGTCTAACTCTTAAAGACAAAAACTCATCAACCCAATAAACTGCTTCATTACCTCTAGATGTCGTATCAACAACGGCGACTACATAACCATCTTCTCTTTCCTTATTGAAAACAATACACCCTTTATCCAACTTATTTATGTTTATTCCGTTGTCCTGTTCTATGTCAAAATTATCTCCATCTGGGTAAATCTTTATATAGGTTTCCTTGTTCTCGCTTTTGAATATACCTACTGCATCAACGACTTCTCCATCAAGAAAACACTTAGTCATATAAGTAACATAAAGTTCCCCTGGTTTAATGTTTGGATGCAAAGAAACATCATAAAGATGTTGAGCAATATTGCAACTTTCTTCGTATAGGTTTTGTTTTGGGTCATCAAAGATTCTTGAGACACAATTGTACATACTATTGTAACTTACATCTCCCTCATTTGAGAAAACATAATACTGACTTCCCTTAAAAGGATTAGTAAAATAATGTAACAAAACAGAAGAAATATCTGCGTTAAGAATATAAGGTGTGGCACTAAGAATAAGTGCATCTCCTTTCTCTTTATTTCCAACCTTATGCAATACCAATCTTTCGAGTACTGCATCTGCACATGTCATCATAATTCCAGTTTATTTTTTTGCAAAGATACAAGAAAAAAATGAGATAATGTTGTAACTTTGCAAAGTATGAAAAAGTTAATTTTTAGTATATTCATTTTAATTACTTGTGTGTCTGCGGCACAGGATTCTTTGTTTGTTTTGGCGACAAAAGCTCTAGACGAAGAAAGATGGTTTGACGCAGAGCACCTACTTATAAAAGGCCTAAAACAAGGTGGCGACTCTCTCACTTATTCTTATGAATTAGCTTGGACTTATTATTGCAACAAAGAATACATTAAAGCCATAAAAGTACTTACTCCTTTCTACAACAAAGATTCTGCTCCAAGCGAGATTTATCAGTTACTTGGCAATGCTTACGATGAATATGGCAACAAATACAAAGCAACAGATATTTACAAAGCAGGTCTTAACAAATATCCCAAAGCAGGAAATCTTTATTTGGAGTTAGGAAACATAGAATTCAAAGATGGCAATTTCAAAAATGCTTTATACTGGTATGAAAAAGGAATAGAAGCAGACCCTTTGTTTTCTTCCAACTATTTTCGTGCAGCAAAAGTATTTCTTATGAGTACAGAAATGGTTTGGGGTGTATTGTACGGAGAAATATTTATGCTTCTTGAGCCTGAAACCGAAAGAAGCAAGGAAATGAGCAAGGAATTGTTAGATGCTTATTTCTTCTGCATAAAAGAAGACAAAGGAAAAGCTGTAGTAGATTTCAACAACAATATTATTGTTTACTCTGACTCATACGAAAGGAAGAATCTACTTCCCAAAACCTTTAATGAAATTATGCAACAATGTTGCAATAGACTTTCAAGACTTGACTTGCGCACCTTAATAGATATAAGACGCAATTTCATTTTGAAAATATACGAGCAAGCGCCAGATTTTGACAATGTTTTGTTTGCTTATGAAAAAGATCTTATCTCTAAAGGATTGTTCGATGCCCATTGTTACCATTTGTTTGCTTATGGAGAACCAAAGACAACCAAACAATGGATTTCCAGCAACTCCGCTCAATGGGAAAGATACTCAAAATGGATAAAATCTCACCCAATTCCTATCAGCACCTCAAATTATTTCTGCAGATACAATATGGAGTAAAAAACAGAGTCTTCGTATAACCAAGAAAAAAACGAAGTTTTAATTTTCTAACTCTTCGTTTCGCTACGCTAACTCTTCGTTTTATTTTTCTAAAACGAAGAGTTAGTAAAATAAAACGAGGTCTCCTAAAATGGAAACCTCGTTTTATTAGAATCAATCAATTTTTATTGAAGTATTATCTTCTTTTGGATTCTTCCACCTGTCTTTTCCAGGATATTTAACAAATAAACACCCTTTTCCAAATAAGAAATATCAATTTGTTCTGGTAATTCTGTCCACCTTATAAGTACTTTACCAGAAATATCTGTAAGATAAGCATTGGAAAGATCAACATTTTCCATAGTTACATTTAATATTCCTGAAGTAGGATTTGGGAATATTTCCACTACTTTTTCCATAGAAGCATCTTCCTCTATAGAACTGTTTCCAATAGTAACTACTGCTATTGGAGTAAATTCAGAGGTATCTCCAGGAGCACATATTGTTCTAACCTTTACAAGATAAGAACTTCCTAATTCTAGATTTCTAAGAGTAAATACTGGATTGATTGTCACTTGTGCAGTATCCCATGCGTAAGCATAGTAGTCTTTGTACACTACTTGCCAGATATTTGCTCCATTTGGTTGTTGCCATGTTGCGTAAAGAGTCTCTTCACCTTTGGTTTGCCACCAATATGCTTCAAATTCTTCAGGCATTTGACAATTTCCCTGTTCAGTCAAAGTAGTAATATCCAATTTTGTACTATCTAGAGACAATTCTTCTCCACAATGTGCATAAATAACAATATTGTACAAGGTAGCAGGTTCCAAATTTGAGAATGTGTAAGAATTATTCATAGTAACCCCCATAGAAAGAACTTGACTATCTTCATCTTCTAGATAAACATTCCAAAGAGTTCCATTTCCTGTTTCCCAAGAAATAGAAATCTCATCTGTTGAGATACTATCTATATTCACTATTTGAGGAGTTTGACAACCTTCTTCTATGGTAAAGTCCCAAATTCTCATAATAGATGTTTGCTGATGATTATCTACGCAAGTAAATGACACGACTACATTTGTATCATAAACATAATCCAGCAAAGAATATTTCTTATCTACAAAACTATTTGAAAGCAATCCTGCCTCAAGTATAGCGAATGTCTCTCCTCCGTCTGTTGAAATTCTAACACTCATATTTGTATTTGCAAGATATGAAAATTTCAAAACAGGAGCAGTCATTTGTGTCAAATCGAAAACAACGGAGTTTAATGTATTTTCATTTACCTGCCAACAAGTAGGAGTATTTATGAATCCATTAACACTATTATAATCCATTATATAGTTTATAGCATAAGGAAATTCTTGTATTGGAGAACATAAGGTTGAAAATATAAGAGTATCACTCCATCTACTAGTATCTCCAATGTAGTTTATAGCAGCCACCTTTACCAAATATTCTGTATTTTGAGACAAATTATCCAAATACTTGCCATTATTCATAGCTGTATCTGTATTCCATAGGGCATTATATTGGTTTTCTTTCCAGGATACCAACCAATAGTTTGTACTTTCATCATCATTCCATGAAATCTGTGCAGAAACATTTGTTGGCTCGCAAGCAAGGTTCTCTGGAACATTTGCAAGAACATGTGTCTTGAAAGTATCTATTTCTGACCAGAAACTTTCCTCTGAGATACAATCTGCCTGTACTCTAAATTGGTAGTAAGTATCTGGATCAAGATTGTAAACAAGGTAATTATTTTCAATATCATTTACTTCTGTCCACTGTTCATCTGAAACTTTCTTGTATTGCAGATTGTACGAACTTTGATTAGAAGCAATATTCCAAGCAAGCATAGCTGATGTTGCAGAAATATAGTTTGCTCGCAAAGAATCTGGAATAGCACAATACCTTGCTGTTAGGTAGATATTATCTATTTCACAAGGCATTCCTTCAGGATTAAGCAAACTGTCTACGTTATTAAACCAAGCAAAAGCTATTCTTCTTTCGGAGCCAGCATATTCTACTGGTAATTCAATATGCTCTTGCACCCATTCACCTTGTGTATTGTTATAAATAACTTCCCCTACTCTATAATTTTCTTCAGGAAGATTATTTATACTCAAAGGATTTCCAGTTGAAAGCATGTACACTTTCATACCAGCATTATCTGTATTGATGGATGATTTGTATTTAAAATCTATGTAAAAACTTACCGCATTTTCTGGAACATAAAAATCTATGTACGCATAGGAAACAGCATCATTATTGTTGGAAAAAGAGACTGTTGTTCCGTTATCATTACTTACATAAATAGAATGTCCATCAATAGAAGCATCTTCATTATCTGCATTTCCTATTATCCAAGGATTGGAAGGAGAAGATATTAAACCAACATAAGAATTTGAAACGCTATCTTCAAAAGATACCTGTATAGGAAAATGTCTTACGCTATTTTCATTCAAATATCTTGCATAAATATACTTCCAGTTACTTACAGAAGAAGAGCATAAAGAACGTACAGCAAACTGATAATTATGAGAAGGAATCAATGAAGGGAAACCGTATTCCAGATTCAAAGTTGTATCTCTAAAACCTGTATTGAATGGATTTGTTCCTATTTCATCCATTACCACTTCCCATTGTGTTGTTGTAGGTTCTGCATCCCATTGCAAAAGAAGTTGGCCATTATTCATATCACCTACAACCAGATTATTTATTTCTGGACAATCTGTACTGAACCCAAGAGTGTAGAAAGACATGGTTGGACTCCATGCGCTGGTATCTCCATAAATATCTATTGCCCTAACTTTCCACAAATATTGTGTACCAGAAATAAGATTCAATAATTGATAAGTTTCTTCTGTTATTTCCATTGAGAATATTTCTTCACTAAGAGAAACCCACCAATTAACCTCGTAATAGTTTATATTTTCAACATTTGTTTCATTCCAACTAATTACAGCAGAAATATCATCAATATCTGTAGTTTCCAAATTGGTTGGAACATTTGGCTGAGCAAATAGACTATAGCAACATAATGCCAGCATAGTCCATAATAACAAGATTCTTTTCATTATGCAGATTTATTTATTGTCTTGCAAAAATACAAATTAAACTCGAGACAAGGAAATAAAGGTTTCAAAAAACCATAAATCACTCTTCTAATTTTATTTTTAAGGAAAAAATTGTTATCTTTGCACCTTGAATTATGGAGGAGAAGATTACAAACAACAATACCTACAACGAAGATAGTGTCAAAACCCTTGAGTGGAATGAGCACATTAGACTTCGCCCTGGTATGTACATAGGTAAATTGGGAGATGGAAGTTCTTCCGATGATGGTATTTATGTCTTGGTTAAAGAGGTTATAGACAACTCTATTGATGAATTTGCCATGGGAAATGGAAAAGTCATAGAGGTTGATATTGATTTTGATACAAGAAAGGTTAGAGTTAGAGACTACGGTAGGGGAATTCCATTGGGTAAGACTGTAGATTGTGTTGCCAAACTTAATACTGGAGCAAAGTATGACTCCAAAGCATTCAAGAAGTCTGTCGGTATGAACGGCGTTGGAACCAAGGCTGTTAATGCATTAAGTGAATGGTTTAGAATACAAAGTATCGTAGACGGAAAAACCAAGATAGCAGAATTCTCAAAAGGTATACTTACAAAAGAAGAAGACATTCAAGCAACAGACCTTGAACATGGAACTATTGTTGAGTTTATCCCTGACCACGAATTATTTGGAAACTATTCTTACATTAGCGACTATGTAGAGAAACTTGTTTGGAATTATGCTTATCTTAACAGAGGACTTTCTCTAATTTACAACAAAAAGAAATATCGTTCTCCTAATGGTCTGTTAGACCTGTTAAACAACAATATGGATTATGAACCTTTATATCCTGTAATCCATATTTCAGAAGATGATTTTGAATTTGCCTTTACTCACTCCGACAGAGTTTTAACAGAAGACTCACACTCTTTTGTCAATGGACAAAACACTACTCAAGGTGGCACACATCTTGCAGCATTTAGAGAAGCTATTGTAAAGGTAATGAAGGAACACTTCAAAAAAGATTACGAAAGAAATGACATACTTTATGGTATGGCTTCCGCTATAAGTCTTAGAATAACTGAGCCAATATTTGAATCACAGACTAAGACTAAACTTGGTAGCGTTGACTGGGATAAAGAAAAAGGTATTACAGTCAGAAACTACATTGTTGATATTGTAAAACGTCAACTGGATAACTACCTTCACAAACATGAAGACATTGCAGACCTTATTCTTCAAAAAATCGTTCGCAACGAGAAGGAACGAAAAGGCTTGCAGAATGTAAAAAAACTTGCAAAAGAAGGTGCAAAGAAAGTTTCCATAACAAACAGAAATCTTAGAGACTGCAGAATACATTACACAGACCTTAAAGATGAAAGAAGACTAGAAACAACAATCTTTATTACCGAGGGACTTTCTGCTTCTGGTTCTATCACAAAGAGTAGAGATCCAAATGTGCAAGCTGTATTCTCTTTAAGAGGTAAACCTGAAAACTCTTTCGGCGAAAGTAAGGAAGTTGTTTATAAGAATGATGAGTTCAACTTCCTTCATAATGCTTTGAACATAGATGAAGATATGGACAATCTTCGCTACAACTACGTAGTAATTGCGACCGATGCCGACGTGGACGGTATGCACATCAGGGCATTGCTGATGACTTTCTTCCTTCAATTCTTCCCAGAACTGGTTAGACGAGGACATGTTTACATTTTACAAACACCTTTGTTCCGTGTAAGAAACAAAAAACAGACCTTATATTGTTATACAGAAGAAGAAAGAGATGAAGCTGCAAAGAAACTAAAAACAGGTGTTGAAATAACACGATTCAAAGGTTTAGGTGAAATTTCTCCTGAAGAATTTTCCAACTTCATAGGTAAAGATATTAGACTTGACCCTGTCATTTTAAACAAAGAAAGTGGAATAGACGACACACTGAAATTCTTTATGGGAGGAAACACAGCAGACAGAACACAATTTGTTTTGGAGAATCTACGCTACGACGAAGAGGAATAAAATAGAAAACTAAATATTTTTATAATATGAAAAGAACATTGTTTTTATTAGCGCTAATGGTTTTAGGTTTTACTGCTTTTGCGCAAGAAGATAACGAAATGAAAAAACCATGGGAAGATGTTATTACCAACAACCTTACTCCTAGTGAGTGGCGTTGGGAAAAGACTTCAAGCACCCGTTTCTCCATTAGAGGAGATTTCGACGGAGACGGCTTCGAAGAAAATCTTTACGAAATGGCTACTGAAATATATTCTGACAATGAAGAACTAACACCATTGAAACTAGATGGAGACCTTGGCGTTTATTTCCTAATAAACGAAGGAGACCTTGATGGTGATGGTGGAGACGAAATATCTCTTATGACTGTTTACAGAGACTATTCAAACATCAATTACTTCCGTATTTTCTCTTATACAGGCAACTCTTGGAGAGAAATATTCAACTGCAAAGTTCACGAATATGATTGTCCAAACTACAAGCCTACACGTCCAGAAGAAATGTTCACACAAACATACAAAAAGAAAAATCACTACAATATGAATAAGATTGTTTTGAAACACGTGGACGGAGTAGTAGATGTGATAGCTTCTCATCCAAATGGAAGATATGCTATAGAACACATAAAACTTGTAAACAAACGTGCTGCAAAAAGAGAATGGGGTACAATAATAGAACCTCGCACAGATTTGTAAAGAACAATTAAATTTAAAAACTAAAATACGAAAAAGAAAATAAAATTATGGCAGAAAAAGAAAATGCAGTTTTGGCTTGGCTAAAACAACTAAAAGACCCAAATGAGAAAATATTCTCAAAACAATGGTTTTTCTCATACGCTTGTGTGATAGTAGGTACTATGCTGTTTGTATGTGGAGACGTATTGTTCGCAAATCCATATCACTTAGCTCCTGGAGGTACTTACGGACTATCAAACGTATTACACGCCCTTACAGGAAAAGAAATCAACTTCTTCCTTTGGTGTTTTGAAATTCCTCTTCTAGTTATTGGTTCTATCATCTTAGGACCAAGATTTGGAATAAAAACTATTGTTTCTACAGTTCTTGGTATATTATTCACAGCTTTCTTGGAACGTACATGGGGTTATGCTCCACTAGTACACGACGGAGAACTTTTCACAGAAGAAGGTGTAAGAGGTGCTTTGTCAATAGCAAACTCTGCTGAATTCTTCGTTCCAGACTACATTATGAATACACTTCTTGCAGGTGTTATCTATGGTGTAGGTATTGGAATCATATTCTTCTCTAACGCAACAAGTGGTGGTAGTGATATCGTTAGTATGATTATCAACAAATACACAAAAATTCCTCTAGGAACATTGGTAATAATTGTTGACTCTTGCATAGCTTTGACAACATTGCTTATCAGCCCAGACCTTCGTCTTCCAGGATACAGCATTTTGCTTATAGTTATTGAAGGCATCCTTATCAACATTATTCAAAAGTTGCCTTTGAGAAAATGGTTCCGAGTTGAATAAAGATTTTTAATAAAAGGAATAATTTTCTAGTTTTGAAAGTTATTCCTTTCTTTTTATTCATTAACTTCTAAACAGAAAAAACATGGGAATAAATTTTATTGAAATAATTAGTACGTTCATAGTCTTATTTGCTATCATAGATATTATAGGTTCCATTCCTATTTTTATTTCTCTGCAAGGCAGTGGCAAAAAATTTTCTGCAACACAAGCTTGTCTTGTTTCCTTAGGATTATTTTTGATATTCTTCTTTGCAGGAACTGGATTGCTGAATTTCTTCTCTGTAGATATTGAGTCCTTCGCAGTAGCAGGCTCAATAATCTTATTCATCATTGCATTTGAGATGATACTTGGAGTAGAGATATTCAAAAACGAAGCCAACGGAAGCGGAAGCAGTGTAGTTCCTATTGCATTCCCTTTGATAGCAGGACCTGGTGCTTTGACAACCATCATTTCTCTTAGAGCAGAATATGCAGACATCAACATCATGATAGGTCTTGTTTTGAATATCATAATAGACTTTGTTGTATTAAGCAATTTAAAAAGACTAGAAAAAATCCTTGGTGGAACAGTAATAGTGGTAATGAGAAAATTCTTTGGAGTAATCCTTCTGGCTATTGGTGTTAAACTTTTGATGACTAACCTTGGAACTATTATTCATTCACTAGGACTGATTAAATAAATTTTCCAACGCAAAATATATCCGCAATTCTTGTTTAAGGATTGCGGTTTTTTTCATTTATATGGATAAACCTCGTCTTTCAAATTACTAAACGCCATATTTTAAATCACTAAACTAGATGTTTAAGCTTGTTAATCTTCATAAACGAAATTGCGAAATTGGATTTCGCACTCTGCGAAGTCCAATTTCGCAACCTTAAACATGAAGATTAGCAATATAAAACACGAAGATTAGCAATATAAAAATAGAGCTGAAACCAATTTAAATGTTTCAGCCCTATTACTCAAAAATCTGTTTTTCTTATTCTATTGTTATCTTTTTGGAATCTATTATTGTTTCAGAATCCTTGCAAAGCATTATCTCGTATTCTCCTTTGCTTAGGAATTGTTCTGTCGCATCTGCGTTCCATTCCTTGAAAAAGTCTTCATCTATCGACAAATCTACTTTTTCAGATTTTCCACTATCAAGAAAAACTTTCTTAAATGCGCAAAGGTCCTTACTATTCTTGGCGTATGTGGAAGTTGTTTTTCTTATATATATTTGAATAACCTCTGCAGCTAGTTTGTTTCCTATGTTGGAAACTGTCAAAGAAACTTTTCTTCCATCATTGCTAACTACAAAATCTTTGTATTCAAACTTAGAGTAAGACAATCCGTAACCGAAAGGATACAAGGCTTTGTGTTCTCCTTCCAGATAATTACTCCTGTTTGCCACTCTCTTGGTATTGTAGTAGCAAGGAACCTGACCTTCACTTCTTGGGAAAGAAATAGGAAGACGACCTGAAGGAGAAAATTTACCAAACAAAGTTTTTACTATGGAAACACCGCCCATTGCTCCAGGATAGAAACATTCCAATACAGCATCACAATCTTCCTTAACATCTGTAAGTACCAATGGTCTGCCATTTATCAATACAAGAATAATTGGTTTGTTGAGTTTTTTCAATTCTTTTAGCAAATCTTTCTGCACTCCTGCCAATTCCAGAGAACTTCTGTCAAAGCCTTCTCCGCTTGTAATATCTGAAACGCTCATCCCGTTCACTTTGGCTGCGCCTGTGTTTTCGTATTCTATAGTCTCGTATCTGGAAGAAGAGCCTCCAAGACAGAGAAGTATTACATCACTTTTCTTTGCAATTTTTATTGCTTCTTGGAATCCTGTCTTGCTTGTGTCTTTTATACCACAGCCTTTAGCATATTCGTATGAAATCTTGTTATTTTCCTTTACGAAATCTTTCAAAGCAGCTCCTATTGTTACTACTGTTTCTGTATTTTGAGGACCTGTATAATCTCCCAACTGGTTGTAAATATTATCAGCATTTGGTCCTATAAGTGCAATCTTTAGATCTTTATCTTCATCTAAAGGAAGTATATTGTTTTTATTTTCCAGCAAGACTATACTTTCATTTGATAATCCTTGCAACATATCCAATTGAGTCATGACAAAGTCTTCATAGTCTTCATTATTCTCTGTATTGAAAGGATTATCAAACAAACCGCATGCAAATTTCTGGTAAAGAACTCTGCTTACAGCCTCATTTACTCTGCTAGAGTCTATATCTGAAAGATTGTTGTAGAAATCTGTTGCACTCAAATCCAAATCAACTCCAGCATTTATAGATTTTTCTGCTGCCTCTTTCAAGTTTCTTGCCACTCCATGAGATTGAAGTCCACTGATAGAATGAAGATCGCTGATTACTATTCCGTCAAAATTCCATCGTTTTCTAAGAACATCTTTCAACAAATATGGATTCATTGTACAAGGTATTCCGTCTATCTCGTTGTAGGCTGTCATTACTAGTTTTGCTCCCGCATCTATAGCTCTTTTGAATGGAGGAAGAATCTCTCCATGAAGTTCTCTCAAACCAATATGCGCACTACCTGCATTATGGCCTCCTTCGGAAATACCGTATGCTGTAAAATGTTTTAGGGTTGAAAGTAATTTTCTTGGGGAGTTCACATCCAACAATCCTTTAACAAAAGATTCGCCCATTACACTTGTAAGATAAGCATCTTCTCCATATGTTTCTTCTACTCTACTCCAACGTGCATCTCTTGCTATATCTATCAAAGGACCGAAACAAATATCCACTCCTTGCCTACTGGCTTGCGTTCCTATAATGGTTGCCATTGTCTGTATCGCTATTGGGTTCCATGTGGCTGCCTGACCTATACCTGTAGGACAAGAAAAAGACTTGGCTTGCATTATTCCATGCATACATTCCTCTGCAAGAAACATAGGTATGCCCAAACGTGTAGAATCTATCATATATTTTTGCAGAAGGTTTGCCCCTTCTGCAAAGAAGTCTGGAGTAAGACCATTTTCTATTGTCTTTCCTGCCCAAGGGTCAGCACGATAAAATCCCCAAAGAGATCCCATCTTTTTCTCATTTATCATTTGTTTGGCGTAGTCTGTAATGGAAACATTCTTGCCATTTCTTTCATAATATTGCCATCCCAAATCCATAAGAAGCTGTCCTTGTTTCTCTTCAAAAGTCATTTGATTGAGCAAATCCTCTACCCTCTTGTCTATAGGTTGAGATTTATCCTCATAAATATCCATTCTTCCATTCTTGTTGTAGTCTATATAGGTCTGTGCAAAGCTAGACAAAGCAACAACAAGTACTGTACACAAAACAATTATTCTTTTCATACTTTTTCCAAATTTCTAGTTGCAAAGATAATCAAATTCTTCAACATTATTGTAAAGTCTTTTTTTCATAAAAACCTCATCGCTTATTTACATAAAATTTCCAACTCTTGCTTTCACAAAAATAAAACGCCGTTTTATTTTTCTAACTCTTCGTTTCGCTGGCGTAACTCTTCGTTTTATTTTTCTAAAACGAAGAGTTTTTTTTCATACAAATAAAAAATCTCGAAAGACGAATTCTTTAGAGATTTTTATTCTATTCTTTAGTTGAAATATTTTGTGTTTACCAGATAATTCTTGTTCCACAATTTTTGTTACCAAGTTGTCCTGCTTCTGTAATGATACATTCTTTACCACCATTCTTAACATAGTAAAGAGCAGCACGAATCTTTGGAGCCATACTTCCTTCTCCAAACTGGCCTTGTGCAAGATATTCTTCCGCTTGTTTTACTGTAATAGTATCAAGAGCAAGTTCTCCTTCTTTGTGGTAGTTGATGTAAACCTTAGGAACATCTGTCAAAATATAGAATTCATCTGCTCCTATCTCTACTGCAGTAACTGCTGAAGCAAGGTCTTTATCTATTACGGCTTCTACACCTTTCACCAAACCGTTATCTTCTATTACTGGGATACCACCGCCGCCTACTGTAACAACAACATAACCTTCGCTGGCTAATTGTTTTGTAAGTTGAACATTTTCTATTTTCAAAGGAATAGGAGAAGCAACAACTTTTCTCCAACCACCTCTCTTTGTATCTTCAACAAATGTTGCACCAGTCTGAGCAACATACTGGTCTTTCTGTTCTTTTGTGTAATACGGGCCTACAGGTTTTGTTGGATTTTTAAAACCTTTGTCATCTTTATCAACAACAACTTGAGTCAAAAGAACAACAACATCTTTCTGCAATCCTTCTCTATGCATTACGTTTCTCATACATTGGTCTATCAGATAACCAATAGAACCTTGAGTTTGAGCACCACAATAATCCATAGGCATGTCTTCCACGCCATATTGCTTTTTGCCTGCCTCATTTTGTAAAAGAATGTTTCCAACCTGTGGACCATTACCATGAGCTATTACAATATTGTAATCCTCTTTGATAAGGTTTGCAATACTATCACAAGTAGTCATCACATTCTTTATCTGTTCCTGATAAGTTCCTTTTTCTGTACTTCTTATTAAAGCATTACCACCAAGGGCAACAACTGCTAATTTCTTCATATAATTTATTTACTCTGTTTCTACTTTTAAAAAGAAACGGCAAAGATACAAAAAAAACTTTTTATACAAATAATTTAATACTTTTTTCATACCTTTGCATTATGAAATTTGAATACTTCATTGCAAATAGACTGATAAAACAAAAGGAAAAGACTTTTGCCCGCCCTGTAGTAAGAATAGCTATCACAAGCATAGCTCTTTCTATTGCTGTAATGCTTATTGCCATCAGCGTGCTTCAAGGTTTCAAAAAAGAAATCAAGAATAAGATTGCAGGATTTGGCTCTCATGTTCAAATTGTTCCTTATGGTCTTAATAGAATAGATGAAAACCAGACTATAAAACTTTCAAAACAAGAGTTATCTCTTCTTTCTATAAATGAGAATATAAATACTATCGCTCCAACTTACACACGTTCTGGAGCAATAATCAACAAAGATGATTTTCAAGCTGTAATTCTTAAAGGAATAGATAAAGATTACAACACAACTTTTTTCAAAGAAAATCTTGTAGAAGGGAAGTTCATACAACTAAACAAAACTAGCAAACAAGAGGTTTTGATTTCAAAAACCATTGCTGGTAAATTAAAACTTAAGGTTGGAGAAAAAATCAAGATTTACTTTTATATTGACAAATCTTATCGTGCAAAGAATTTTACCATTAGCGGAATCTACGACACAGGGCTTGGAGAATATGATGAAAGGTTTATCATTTGTGATATGACCCCTTTGCATAACATTTTCTCTGCTCAAGAAAATGACTACACCAGTTATGAGATAATGCTAAAAGATTTTTCTAGATTAGACAATACTGCAGAAGATATTTACTACAATGTAGATAGAGACAAAAGTGTTTTACCTGTTACAGAATTGGAGCCTAATCTTTTTGCATGGTTAAACCTTTTGGATAGTAATGTCGTAATGATTATCCTCATTATGATGCTTGTATCTGTGGTTACTATGTCATCTGTAATACTCATAATGATTTTTGAGAAGAAAACCATGATAGGAATACTAAAAAGTTTCGGTACAGAAAACAAAACCATAATAAAAATATTTCTATACAGAGCAGGATACGTTACACTCAAAGGAATGCTCTATGGAAATATCTTTGCAATAACTTTGGAATTAGTTCAAAAGTACTCTCATTTGATAAAACTGGATAAGGAAAGTTATTATTTAACTAGCGTTCCTATTGACATAAACATTCTTGATATACTTTTGATAGATATTGGAGCTTTTATTGTTTGCTTGGTTTGTCTCATCCTTCCAGCAAAAAGTATAAGCAAAATTTCTCCAGTAAAGAATCTAAAATTCCAATAACAAAAAAAAAGAAAATACCCAACAAATTTGCTGGGTATTTTCTTTTAAATTATAAAACGCCTAACAATTTTATTTCTCTGAAAATATTTTGAATATTTGGATAAGACTGAGACAAAACAGTATCCAATTCTTCTCGGCTAACCCAACAAAGTTTTTCTATTCCTTCTTCTGTTTGAGGGCTAAGTTGCTCGGAAGAAGAGCAATGCATAAGATACCAAGATGTTCTCTTAAGTTCTGGTCTATGAAACATTGTATATGTGTGATAAGAAAAACACAAGAATTGACCTAACTCCAATTCTTTTATTCCACACTCTTCTATTACTTCTCGTTTTGCAGTATATTCTAAAGACTCCCCTTTTTCCCAATGTCCTTTTGGCAAATCCCAATTACCATTTCTAAACATAAACAATATTTCTCCTTTTTCATTTTGAACTATTCCACCCGCGGCAAGAACGAAATAATAACGTTTTGTTAGAGAGATAAACACTTCTTCTATACTTATCTGCTCACAAGCAAGCAAAAGACAGGTTGTACACCTCTCATCAAAATATTCATCAAAGTTGGTATTTTTTAAAACTTCTGATGTACAGTTTATTATTTCTCCATTAAAACCTTGTTTATCTATATCTGGAGTTTTTGTTATTAAAATTTTATTGCTTTTATTAAAAATTGCGTATCTTTGCATAATAAACTTTATATTATTGTTTAGAAATAACTTTTAAATCTATGAATAAAGAAAATGCTATAGAAGCAGCTCGTTGTCTTTTAGACATAAAAGCAGTAAAACTTTCTCCAATGGATCCTTTTACTTGGGCTTCAGGAAGAAAATCACCTATATATTGTGATAACCGTTTAACACTTTCTTATCCTGCTATAAGAACGTTTATTCGCCAACAATTCGTATCTTTGGTTAACGAAATGTTTCCAGAAGTTGATGTTATTGCAGGTGTTGCTACTGGTGGAATTGCGCAAGGAGTACTTGTAGCTCAAGACCTTGGCAAGCCTTACGTATACGTTCGTCCAGAAGCAAAAAGTCATGGAATGAAGAATCAAATAGAAGGAGATATTAAAAGTGGACAAACAGTTTTCGTTATAGAAGACTTAATTTCTACAGGTAAATCTTCATTGTTGGCTGTTGATGCTTTAAGAGATGCTGGTTGTATAGTAAAAGGTATGGCGGCTATCTTCACTTATGAATTGGACGTTGCAAAGAAAAACTTTGAAGCAAAGAATGTTCCTTTGACAACTATAACAAACTATTCTACATTGATAGAAGCAGCTGTTAAGCACAACTACGTTTCAGAAGGAGATTTGAAATCTTTGAATGAATGGAGAGAAAATCCTGAAAAATGGAGCGATGAAAGACTATGAAACAAATAGACACTAAAACCATTACTCTTAACAAACCTGTTGAAGCTATATTCTATGCTCTAAGTGATTTTTCAAATCTTAGAGCCTTACCAGAACAAGCAGACAAAATAAAGAACTTCCAATGTTCTTATGACACTCTTTCTTTCAGCGTTGACGCTAATGGAATGAGTGTAGATATGGAACTTAAGATAACAGATAGAAAACCTTTTGACTATATAACTATTATGACAACAAAAGAGATCCTTGGCGGATTTTCTTTTGCTATGAACTTTATGTTTTCTAAACTTACAGACAGCACTTGCACTCTACAAGGAAAATGCAATGTAGAAGGAAACAGTATGGTGCTTATGATGTTTAAAAAGCAAATAGAAAAAGGTCTTGATAGTTTGATGGATGGCATAAAGAAATCTGTTGACGGCATGTAATGAAAAAGATTTGCTTCTTTCTTGCTACATTATTGCTGTGCTTAAATACATTTGCACAGAAAGAGAGTATACTTGACTACGACCCTTGTAGCGAAGAACAAGAGCAAACTACAATAAAACAATACCTAAAAGCTTTCTCTTATTTCCAGGACAGGAAATATCAGAAAGCTTCTTCTTTTCTTATGCAAATAATAAAAGAGGAAAGCAATTTCGCCTCTCCCTATTTTCTTATGGGACTTATAGGCGTAAACACAGGTAATGATAAAATGATAGAGAAATATTTTCCTCTTTGCGCCCAGAATTGTGAAGAGTTTTCTCATCCTCTGCTTTGGTATTATTTAGGTATTGTTGATTATTCCAATGAAGACTTTGAAAAAGCACAGAAAGATTTCCAAAAGTTTATGAATCTTTCTGACGGAATGGAACTATACGATTCATTACAAGACGAAGCAATAAACTATCTTAACTGGAGCGATTTCTTACAGGAAACGATGTCCAAACCAGTTGATTTTAGACCAACTAGAATAGAATATCTTGCTCCAAGAGCAAACTACTATGAGCCGTTTATCTCCTATGATGAAAACGAACTTTATTTTCTTAGGGAAGAAATAATACGTGACAGCGTTAGAGACTCTTTTCTTTCTTCACAAGAGACAAAGAAAGAAATCCTTACAGGCAAAGCAAAAAAAAATGATAAAGGATTTTTTGACAGAGGATTTGTAGAGGACTTACCTTTCAACACGGGCAAACGAGAAGGAAGAGTTTGTATTACTCCTGACAACAATCTTTTATTATTTTCTGTAAAAAACACCGAGAAAGAAAACTCTAGCTGGGACATTTTTTATTGTGAAAAATATGATGGATATTGGACAGAAGCAAAACGATTGAGCATAAGTACAAATTCTTATGATGAACTTCAACCAAGTATTTCCAGCGACGGAAATATTCTTTATTTTGTTTCCGATAGACCAGGAGGCAAAGGTAAGTATGATATATGGTATTCAAAAAGAGAAAGTAAGAATATTTGGTCCGATCCTATAAACATGGGAGGATTTATCAACACACCTTATGATGAAATGATGCCTTACATTTCTGCAGACAATCAAATGATTTATTTTATCTCCAATGGATGGAGAAGTATAGGCGGTTTTGATATTTTCTACTCCAGCATAAACAGTCAATCAAAGCCAAACAATATTGGATACCCTATAAATACAGAAGAATCTGAAAGAGGAATAGGAGTATTGGCTGATGGCAAAACTGCTTACACAACACTTTTGGATAAGGATAAAAAGTTCTATGAAATAAACAAATTCATCCTTCCAGAAAAAGCAAGAGCTAAAGAAAGAGCGTTGTTGAATGGAACAACACAACTGGAAATTTCCACAGACATCACCCTAAATGTATTGAATATTCAGGATGAGACAATCAGCAACATCTTTGTCTCTAGCACAAACAACAACTTTACACTTATGCTTTCTCCAAATGAAGAATACCTTTTATTCTTCAATAAACTTGGTTATATGTTTTATTCTAAAATTATAAGGACTTCAATGCAAGAAGACCTAGTCGTAGAAGTAAAACCTTTGGAGTCTGGACAAAGAATGAAACTGAATGATATTTTTCTAAACAAGCAAGGAAACGATTTTTCCCATGAAAGTTCTATTGTATTGAATTCTTTTGTAAGTTTTCTGCAATTCAATCCTCACACAAGAATAGTTATTTCTGCAAACAATGATTTATTGGAAATGATTTACGACTACATCATCAGGAGTGGAATAAGAGAGGACAGAATAAGCAAGCAGGAAATAAGCGGAAACGAAATATTTTATGAAATAAACTAAAAAACATACGTAATGAAAAAGATTTTTTTAACAATTATGTTGGCTCTTACTAGTTTTTCTTTGTTAGCACAAAACAATAGAGAGATAACTAAGGAAGAACAACAAGACGAAACCAATCCTATAATAGTAAAAAGAATATCTGAATGGCAGGATCTAAAATTTGGATTTTTTGCTCATTGGGGAATCTATGCAACAGAACAACTAGTAGAAAGTTGGTCTATCTGCAATGAAGAATGGATTGACAGAAAAGGAGAAGAATACGAGCCTTACAAACAATGGTACTGGAACCTTAACAAGAAATTCAACCCAAAGAACTTTGACGCAAAGAAATGGGCAAAGGCTGCAAAAGACGCAGGAATGAAATATTTTGTTTTCACAACAAAACACCATGATGGATTCTGTATGTACGACACAAAATATACAGACTACAGCGTTGCAGGAAGAGATTGTCCGTACTCAAAAAGCAAAAACAACGATATAGTGAAACAAGTTGTTGATGCTTTCAAAGCAGAAAATTTCTGGACAGGCCTTTATTTCTCAAAGGCAGACTGGCATAACAAAGATTACTGGTCTCCTTTGTGGGCAACACCAGATCGTAACGTAAACTACAACATAGAAAAGCACCCTGAAAAATGGCAAGCCTTCTGTGATTTCACTTACAATCAGATAAAAGAAATAACACATAACTACGGCGAGATAGATATTCTATGGCTAGATGGTGGCTGGATTCGTCCTTCTTGGAGTGTATTACCTGGCAGTGATGAGGAGTCTTGGCTAGGAGCATACAAAAGAATACAAGATATCAACATGCCTAAGATTGCTAAAATGGCAAGAGAAAACAATGAGGATCTTATAATCGTTGACAGAAGTGTCGGAGGAAAATATGAAAACTATCGTACTCCAGAACAACAAGTACCAGACAAGCCTCTGGATTATCCTTGGGAAACATGTATGACTATGGGAGATAGCTGGTCTTATGTTAAAAATGACAACTACAAATCTGTCAACCAACTTCTTCACATTCTTGTTGACGTAGTGGCAAAAGGAGGAAACTTCCTTTTGAATGTCGGTCCAGATGAAAACGGGAACCTTCCACAACCTGCCCTTGACAGAATGAAAGCTATGGGAGAATGGATGAGAATAAATGGAGAGGCAATCTACAATACTCGTCCTATTGCTCCATACAAAGAAAGTAATGTTTGCTTCACTCATAACAAAAACGGAAAAAATTACGCATTGATACTTCTTTCAGATTCTACTTCTTTAAATGGAGAATATAAATTCTCTTTCTCTGAAAAACTTAAGACAGGCAACAAGAAAATCTTGGGAACCAAACAAAAAGCTTCTCTAAAGAAGAAAGGAAACACATACACTCTAACAATAAAGAAACCTGAAACTATCGCAGAGAAAAATGTTTTGGTTATAGAATTGTAAAAGCAAGTTTTAGCGAAATAAAACGAAGAATTATTTTTTCAAAACGTGAGTTTTTCTAAAGAAAGACTCACGTTTTTTTGTGTCTAAATATTCAATCACCCCTATTCCCTATTTGTAAAGGTAAAATAAGATCTTGATTTTTTGTAAATAGAGAAAAAATGATTACCTTTGCAGATTGTTTTACATAAAGAGTATTAACACATAATCACACAAATATATGAATAGTTTAAATTATAAAGGAACTTTGAACTTTCTAAAGAAACATTGTAAACTTTTATGCATAGTTTTCGTTGTTTCAGGTCTTGTAAGTGCGGGATTGTCTTTACTTTTGACAAACTACTACAAATCACAAGCCTTATTACTTCCTAGTGCTGTAAATTCTCAATCTAAATCTCTTCTAAACGAAGGAGACAGACTTGATCCTTATCTTTATGGTACAGAGAAAGAAAGTGAATATATATTGGAAATGTTAGGTTCTTGGCCTATATTGGAAAAGACTGCAATAAAATTCAATCTTAAAGAACATTATGGAATAAATAATGGTCCTGCAGCAGGAGACAGACTTTTGCTAAAACTCCAAAAGAACATACAGATAAAGCGTTCCGACTATCTTGGAGTTAAACTTACCGTTTGGGATAAAGACCCTAAGTATGCTGCAGATATTGCTAACTATATGATTAGCGAATTAAATATCCTTAGATATAAAATGAAAGAAGCAAAAGCAGATAGTATAAAATCTTGTCTTGAAGCTTCTCGTCAAAGAATAGTTGACGAAATAGATGTTTTGGTAGACTCTGTTGCTATCCTTTCACACGATGCAAAGATGTACAATCCAGAACACTACGGAGATCGTCTTGCTATGGAACTTGCCAAACAGATAGCTGCAGGAAATACTGCAGGCGTCAGCAGAATAGAACAAAAGATGGATTCCGTTGCAAAATATGGTCACCAGATTGCAAACCTTATAGGTCAGTTGGAACTAAAGAGAAAGACTTTACAGACTTGGGATGAACATTACGAACAAGCTGTCTTGGATTTGAATGCTCAAATACCTACAGACTTCATAGTTGAATATGCAACAGTTTCTTCAAAGAAAGATAAACCAAAAAGAAGTATAATCGTTCTTATCTCTGCATTGTGCTGTACTCTTATAGCTGCAGAAGTTTTGGTTGTTAGAGAAAAATATTCTTCAAAAGAACAAGATGCAACTCCTCAAGAAGTATAAAAATAAAGAACTTATCCTAATAGGTATTTCTTGCCTTGTATTCATACTGCTGGGTTTCCAAGCAGTAGAATATGGGCTGGATTTGTTTGCCTTCATTCCATTACTTGTTTTAGGACTTATCCTCATCTTTTCTAAATTTTACTACTCTGTATTTTTTATTGGATTCTTAACACCTTTGTCTATATTTTTTAGGAATGAGACCGTATCGGTAACGGTTCCTACAGAACCGATGTTGGTGTTAGTAATGCTAGTATTTCTTTGGGAATGTTTCTTCAACAAGAAATTTTACATCAAACATCTTGAGCATCCAATATCTTTTTGGATAATCATGTCTATAGTTTGGATTGCATTCACTACAATATTCAGTTGGGATGTTATTGTATCTTTAAAACACCTTATCGCAAGACTATTTTTCGTCATTCCTTGTTACTTCCTTATGATAATAGTATTCAAGGATTACAAAAAAATGCTTTGGTTTGTCCTTGCCTATGGATTTACCCTTAGCATTGTCATCCTTATCAGCTCTATCAAATATGCAGCTACAGGGTTTGACCATGACTTTGCAGATTATATAATGCAACCTTTTTATTGCGATCACACAGCTTATGGTGCTGCAATAGGATTGTTTACCCCTATCTCCCTGTACTACCTTTTCGCAAAGAAGAGTTTATACAATCAGAAATGGATACGGGGATTATTTATCTGGATTTGCATCTGGCTATTGATAGGTTTGGTACTTTGCTACGCCAGAGCAACATGGTTGAGCGTATTTGCTGCCCTTGGAGTTTTCACTATAGTAAAACTGAAAATAAGTCCTAAACTGATAGGCTGGAGTACTTTCCTATTTGCTGTTGTAATTGCATTCTCCTGGAATGGTATTGTACAAAAGTTGGAAAGAAACGACCAAGATTCTTCAGGAAATATCTCAGAACATATCCAGTCTATGAGTAACATATCCACTGATGCTTCAAACACAGAGCGTTTGAATCGTTGGTCTTGTGCCTGGAGAATGACAAAAGACAGACCTATTGTTGGCTGGGGTTTCGGTACTTTCCAATTCGTTTATGGTAGCTACCAGAAGTCTTCTGAAAGAACGGTAATATCTACCAATGAAGGAACATTGGGAAATGCTCACAGCGAATACATAGGACCTTTGTGTGAGACAGGTTTTATTGGCTGTCTGATAATCATACTTATTTTTGCAACAAGCGTTTACTATGGACTGAGAGTTTACCACAGAGCAAAGGATAAAGATGTAGCTAACCTATCATTATTCATCACTCTCAGCCTTATCACATACTACATCCATGGCGTGATGAACAACTTCCTTGACACTGACAAATTGGCAATTCCGTTCTGGGTTTTGACTTCTATGATAGTGGCACTGGATTTGTATCAAGAGAAAAACGAGAAACAGATAGAAAACAAAGATAATTCACAAAATAATCACATAGATATAAAATAAGATGAAAAATTTTTTAGCTTCATTATTTGGAAACAAAAGCCAAAGAGACTTAAAGGAAATCAATCCTATCTTAAAGCAATGTTTGGCTGCTTACGATGATATTAAAAATCTTTCAACAGATGAATTACGTGCAAAGACTATGGAGTTTAGAAACTCTATACAACAGGCCGTAAGAGAAGAAGAGGAAGAAAAAAGACAGATTAAAGAAGAATTAGATACCAACTTTGAAATGTCTATAGGAGACAAGCAGAAACGCTATTCTCGTATAGAAGATTTGGACAAAAAAATCTATTCTAAAACACAGGATATGCTTAAGCAGATCCTTCCTGAAGCGTTTGCTGTAGTAAAAGAGACTGCAAAGCGTTTTACTGAAAACCCAGAAGTGGAAGTGACAGCATCAGAATATGACAGATATCTTTCAACTTGTCGTGATGCCATAAGAATAGAAGGAGACAAAGCTTACTACAAAAATGAATGGATGGCAGGTGGATCTATGATCAAATGGGATATGATTCACTACGATGTTCAGCTTATAGGTGGTATAGTTCTTCACGAAGGAAAGATTGCTGAAATGGCAACAGGTGAAGGAAAGACTTTGGTTGCTACCTTACCTATCTACCTTAACGCTCTTCCAGGAAAAGGTGTTCATGTTGTAACTGTCAACGACTATTTGGCAAAACGTGACAGCGAATGGATGGGACGTCTGTTTGAATTCCACGGACTAAGCGTAGATTGTATAGATAAACACGAGCCAAGTTCTGAAGAAAGAAGAAGAGCATACAACTGTGATATTACATATGGTACAAACAACGAGTTTGGTTTTGACTACCTTAGAGACAACATGTGTAACAACACAAACGAGATAGTACAAAGAGAACACAACTATGCTATCGTCGATGAGGTTGACTCAGTATTGATTGACGATGCTCGTACACCTCTTATCATTTCTGGTCCTACTCCAAAAGGTGATGACCAAGAATTTGACAGATTCTGTCCTATAATCGAGAAACTTTACAACGTACAAAGACAACTTGTAACTCAGGTTATCTCCGACGCTCGTACAATATTGAACAAGGACAACAAGACAGCCGAAGAAGAAGCTGAAGGAGGAAAACTTCTTCTTAGAGCACACCATGGTTTGCCTAAGAACAAAGCCTTGATAAAACTTCTTAGTGAGACTGGTATGAAGTCTTTAATGCTTAAGACTGAAGCATACTATATGCAAGACCAACAGAAAGAAATGCACATAGTAGATGATGAGCTTTACTTCGTAATAGAAGAACAGCACAACCAGATAGAACTTACAGAAAAGGGTATAGAATATTTGTCAAAACTTGGAGAAGATCCTAAGTTCTACATCTTACCAGACGTTGGATCACAGATAGCAGAACTGGAAAAAGAAAACCTTACTGCAGAAGAAAAAGCTCAGAAGAAGAGTGAAATCATGCAGACATTTGCTATCCAGAGCGACAGAGTTCACACAATAAACCAATTATTGAAAGCTTATGCTTTGTTTGAAAACAATGTTGAATACATCGTTGTTGGAGACCAGATAAAAATCGTCGATGAGCAGACAGGACGTATCATGGAAGGAAGAAGATATTCCGACGGTCTGCATCAAGCGATAGAAGCTAAAGAAAAAGTAAAAGTTCAGGCTGCAACTCAGACATACGCTACAATCACCCTTCAAAACTATTTCCGTATGTACAAGAAGCTTGCTGGTATGACTGGTACTGCTGAAACAGAAGCTGGAGAACTTTGGAACATATACAAACTGGACGTTGTAACTATTCCTACAAACAGACCTGTAGTAAGATTCGACAACGAAGACCTTATATACAAAACAAAACGTGAGAAATTTGCTGCCGTAATAGCAGAAGTAGAAAGACTAAGAGAAGAAAACAGACCTGTACTTATTGGTACTGTTGACGTGGAGACTTCTGAATTGCTGAGCAAGATGCTTAAACTAAGAAAGATTCCTCACCAGGTACTTAACGCTAAACTTCACCAGAAAGAAGCAGAAATCGTTGCTCTTGCAGGTCGTCCTGGAGCCGTAACCATAGCAACAAATATGGCTGGCCGTGGTACCGACATCAAGCTTGGCGAAGGTGTAAAAGATGCAGGTGGTCTTGCTATCATAGGCACAGAAAGACACGAATCACGAAGAGTTGACCGTCAGCTAAGAGGTCGTGCTGGTCGTCAGGGAGACCCAGGTTCTTCTCAATTCTTTGTTTCTTTGGAAGACAAACTTATGCGTCTGTTTGGCTCTGAAAGAATGGTCAAGATGATGGATAGACTAGGTATCAAAGAAGGAGAAGTTATCCAACACCCAATGATGACCAAGAGCATAGAAAGAGCTCAAAAGAAAGTGGAAGAAAACAACTTTGGTATTCGTAAGAGATTGTTGGAATATGACGACGTAATGAACAACCAACGTACAGTTATCTACACAAAACGTCACAACGCTCTTTATGGAGACAAGCTTGCCATCGACCTTTCAAATATGATGTATGACTGTGTTGCAGTCTTGGTTGACAACGATTTGGAATACGAAGAAATGAACAACCAGTTCCTTACAACATTCAGCTTTGAACTTCCTATATCAGAAGAAGAATACAACAAGGAAAAGAGTAGCGTAATAAAAGACAAACTGTTTGACGCTGTTTACAAATGGTACAAAGACAGAATGGATAAGATTTCATTCCTTGCTTTCCCTTATGTTAAAAACCTTGTAGAAAGTGGCAACAACAGATTTGAAAACGTTGCCTTCCCTATCACAGATGGTATCAAGACTATCAACGCTATCGCTCCTATAAAGAAATCATACGAAAGCGAAGGAAAAGAAATAGCCTTGAGCATTGAAAAGAGCATCACTCTACAAATCATAGACAACGCTTGGAAAGAACATCTAAGAAATCTTGATGATTTGAGACAAAATGTACAGAATGCTTCTTACGAACAAAAAGACCCATTGGTTATCTACAAGATAGAAAGTTTCAACCTATTTGAACAGATGCTTATAGAAATCAACCACGACATTTCTTCATTCCTTTGCCGTGCAGCATTACCTATAGCAGCCAACAACATAAGAGAAACAGAAGAACCTACAACAGACCAACGTGGTATAAGAACTTCTCGTGAAAGTATGGAGTCAAGACCAGAAACATCTGCAAACGGTCCTGCCAAAGAAAAACCACAACCAGTTAGAGTGGAAAACAAAATAGGCAGAAACGACCCTTGTCCTTGTGGTTCTGGCAAGAAATACAAAAACTGCCACGGAAAGAATCTTCAAGAATAATTCTTTATAACAACATAAAACAACAAAGGATGCGAACCTCTCGCATCCTTTTTCTTTATCCTATTTCTTTAACTTATTCTTTATTTAATTTGTTATGAAAAACCAATGGTCGTGAAACCTTTGATTGAAAAGACTTAATACCAAAAGCAAGTTTCATCTTAAAACAAACCCCGAAAGTCTTTTTTTCTTCAACTTTCGGGGTTTTCAATTGTTTTATTTTATTTCTTAATCTTCCTCCAAAGATTTATTATCTTATTTTTTTAACGCTTCAATTGCTTCTCCAAGACCTTGTTCTGCGGCTTTCTCATACCAAGAGGCTGCTTGCTTATAATCTTGGCTTACTCCGTTACCATTAGCATAGCAGAAAGCCAAATTATATTGTGCATCTGCATGACCTTGTTCTGCGGCTTTCTTAAACCAAGAGACCGCTTTTGTATAATTTTCTTCTTGATAAAAAGATATCCCTTTTTCAAATTCTTCTTGTCCTTTTTGTGCGAATGAATGTAGAGCAACAATGGTTGCTAGGCATAATACTAATACTTTTTTCATATTTGTTTTCGATTAAAAAAAAAAATAACATCGCAAAGATAGAGAAAATTGGTGAATAAACAAAACAAAAAGGTGAAAATTTGGGTAAGATATTGGAACAAAATTTTTGATTTTGATGCTGCGATGTTAATGAAAAAATTTTGAATATCAAAGTTGCAGTATAGAAATAAGACAAATTGTAACAAATTGGAGCATTTTGAAAGAAATTGAGGGTTTTGATGGAGGGGAAAGAGACAAAAATTTAGGCAAATGGAGGTGTGAAAAAATAAAACGCCGTTTAAAAAAATTAAAACGGGCAAATAATTTTTTAAAAC
>JAGHSX010000091.1 GCA_018065645.1 Candidatus Scybalousia scybalohippi | reverse complement strand
CTATTGTCTATATAGTTATCAACATCCTCGTTTATTCTACCTTTGTAAAATTTAAGCATCTCTTCTGCGACATGATAGACTTTGAGTATACTTGTCCTACTTATAAACTCAAGTAATGTTGTTATCCTCTTCAATGCAACTATAACTGAAATATCATCACATCTTGTTTTAGGACTAAAAGAATCCATCCACTCTAGTATAAATATATTACATAGTATGACTGTCTCTCATGTTAATTTAGAAGCAGACTCTGGCAGTATTCCCAATTTCTGCTCTTTCATATAAAGTTTTGCAATAGCCACAATCTCTGCCTCTGCTAGCGTGTCCCTCCCTGGATTAGTATAGCTATAATCTAATATAAGATCATATACACAATTTACTACTTCTGTTCTAAGTTTTTCATATATCGCAACACCCAGACCACAAGTTATTTTCATCAAAGCAAATACATACTCTCTTTTGTCTTCTTGAGATTCTGCACTATCTAACTTATTTTATTCAACAATGCGCGTACAGTCTGATCAACTTTCTGTTCATACGCTATTATATACGCTTCATCACAGTTCTCAATGTATAAATATATATTACTATCCATCTATACAAAAGTCATTTCGATTAGTTCTTTCCCTAGTTGGTGAATAGATTGTTCTATTTTTTTCTTTGTACTTTCTCTTGGCTTGCTTATGCCATTAGCATAATGCCACAATTGCTTTTGATTTATGCCAGATATTTTTTCAAGTCCAGCTTTGCTGATTATCTTGCCATATACTTGCAAGAAAGAAGCCAAATCATAAGAATATTCAATATCATATTCTCCTTGTAGTATTTTAGGAACTTTCACTCCGTCTTCTTGCATTAGTTCTATATGTAACTCTAAACTTTTCCTTAAAGAGTCCTTGACTTCTTCTATAGTTTCAGAAATACCGACACAACCATCAAACTCTTTTAAATACGCGGTATAATTATTATCCGCAAACTCTACAATAGCTCTTAATTTCTTCATCCTGTATATTTATTTTCATTAAATTTAAAACAACATCTCTATGCTTTAGGTATATCACAACCTATATTTTCTAATATAACAAGGGTTTACCTTTTTATATCATTTTGCAAAGATAGAAAAAATTCTATTATATACAAATAAATTAGTAACTATTTTTCTATTTAGCAAGAGATATAACAACATAAAACATGCAATACATAACATATCCCATAGAACATATGAGCTTGGTTCGTTTTGACCAACTTTCCTTTAAATAATAATCTAACTCCTCGTTTTATTTTTCTAACTCTTCGTTTTAAATTTTTAAAACCTCGTTTTATTTTACTGAAACGAAGTGTTATTTTTTTAATTGATTTTATTGTTGAGGTTAGAGAAAATGTTTGTATTTTTGCACTTCATTTTTAATAAGAGTATTTGAGGTTAAAAGCATAATATAGATGAACTTCTTAAGTTATACAGCCAATTCACCACTACTATTCACGCAACTGCATTTCTGGTTGTTCTTACTAGTGGTATTAGTAATCTTCGGTTTGATAAAAAACAAAGTGAAATTGTCTCATGTATGGCTGTTACTTTGCAGTTATTTCTTTTACTACAAATCTTCAGGAAACTTTGTAGCCCTATTGCTGACGGTTACCTGCATCACATATCTTTTTGCAAAAGCGATAAGTAGTGTAAAGAGTAAGGGTGTAAAGAATCTATTGCTAACCATAGGAATAATATTGGATTCTTCATTTCTTATATATTTCAAATACACATATTTCTTTATAGATATTATCAATAATGTCTGGGGATTGGAGATAGAAGCCAAGGATTACCTCTCCTTATTTGCTAACAACACATTCGGCACTTGGTTTTCCATAGACAAGATAATACTTCCTGTAGGCATTTCATTCTTCACTTTCCAGTCTATAAGTTACCTTGTAGATGTATATAAGGAAAGAGTAAGTAGCAAGACCTCTTTTCTGGATTTTGCATTCTATATAAGTTTCTTTCCACAACTGGTGGCAGGTCCTATAGTAAGAGCAGATGTATTCTTACCACAACTGAAGAAACCTTATTCACTTACAAAAGAAGACTTTAATATTGCATTCTTCTTCATACTTAATGGACTTATAAAGAAGATATTTGTTTCAGACTATATCTCCATAAACTTTGTAGACAGGGTTTTCTCCTCTCCTGACACCTTTACTGGCCTTGAGAACTTGTTGGCAACGTATGGTTATACTCTACAAATCTATTGTGATTTCAGCGGATATACAGATATTGCCATTGCTATATCTCTATTGTTTGGATACCACCTTCCAAAGAATTTCAACTCACCTTACAAAGCAATAAACATTACAGATTTCTGGAGAAGATGGCATATATCTCTTTCCTCTTGGCTTAGGGATTATATCTACATTCCTCTTGGTGGAAACAGAAAAGGAAAATTCAGACAATACCTTAATCTTCTTATCACTATGCTTGTAGGTGGCTTCTGGCATGGAGCAAACATAAAGTTCGTTTTCTGGGGAGCAGCTCACGGAGTACTTCTTATTGTGGACAAGATATGGAACAGCATAATAGGAGCATTAAAAGACAACAAAGTCTATCGCTTCCTTTCTGCCCTTGCAACTTTCCACCTTGTAGCAGCCCTTTGGATATTCTTCCGTGCAGATAGTTTCAGTAATGCAAGTATGGTACTGGAAAAAATCTTCACTCTAGATATTACAACCTTTACACCTATTGTAAGTGCATATTGGAAGCCATTGTCAATAATTGCTTTTGCTTTGATAATACATATTCTTCCAGAGAAATGGAAAGAAGGCTACAGAAAAGTATTTTACAATAGCAATATCGCAATAAAAGTCCTTATTGCAGTAATAATCATCTTTATCCTAGTACAGATGAAAAGTGCCGCAATACAGCCTTTTATTTACTTCCAGTTCTAAAAAAATATTATTCTTCTGTCAAAGATTTGCTTTCCTGAAGTTTTTTAGTTGAAAGCAATCCACAAGCAGCCATAATATCCTCACCTTTTGAAGCTCTTATAGTGGTAAGAATACTCTTCTTGTTCAAGGCGTCTCTAAAAGCTATCATCTCCTGATCACTTACACCTTTGTATGGAGTATTTGGAATGGTATGGAAACGTATCAAATTTATTCTACAAGAAAGGCCATTCAAAAGCTGGCATAGTTTCTTTATGTGTCTTGGTTGATTGTTCAATCCATCAAAGACTATGTATTCAAAGGTAAGATGCCTTTGACCTTTCCAGTTGTAATGTTTCAAAAGATTGATGGTTTTTTCTATTGGATAGGCTTTCTCTATTGGCATCATTTCCTGTCTTTCCTCGCTTATAGGGTTGTGTAAAGAAATAGCAACATCTACCTCTGTCTCATCAAGAAATTTCTGCATGAAAGGCATAAAACCACTGCTTGAAACAGTTATTCTATGAGGAGAGAAAGCATAGGCATAGTCTGAAGTAAGCACCTCAAGAGTTTTCTTTACCTCTTTCCAGTTATCCAATGGCTCTCCCATTCCCATAAATACGATATTTTTTATCTGATGAAATTCATCTATCTCTCTAAAGATATTAAGAATCTCATTGGCTGTAAGATTGCGTTTAAAACCTTGCTTGCCTGTAGCACAGAAGTCACAATTCATCTTACAACCTGCCTGTGTAGAAATGCACAAAGTAGCTCTTTCTCCGTCAAAGATAACTACTGCCTCCACATATACTTCTTCCGAATATTGAAAAAGATATTTCTTTGTACCGTCTTTGGAAGTAAGTACATTGATATAAGGACTTAGACCTAGTGAATATTGTTCTGAAAGTTGTTCACGGAAACTCTTAGAAAGATTGCTCATATCTTGAATATCTTCAGCATCTTTCTTGTACAGCCAGTCTGCCAACTGTTTTGCTACAAACTTTTTTTGATTAAAAGATTCACAAATCTCTTGCAACTCTTTTAGAGTCTTTCCATACAAAACATCTTTCATACTTAAAAAATATCGGTGGTTTATTATTTTATCCTTTGTAGTTTATTCCCTGATAGGTATTTCTTTTTATCATCTCCTTCTCTATCTCCTCTACAATAGACTCATTTCTTAAAGCGCCCCAGTTATTAGAAGCATTGTATCTAGGTGGAACTTCTGAAACAAACCTTTCTATAACAAAGTTAGGATTAAGGTTTTCAAGAAATGAAATGATAAAGTCTTTGTATTCATCAAAAGTGAAGAAAGTATATTTCTCTGGATTGGCAAGATAGTCTTTCTCCATAAGAGTTCCCTTTAGGATTTGCAACTGATGAAACTTTACAGTATCCAATGGCAAAGAAGATAGTATCTCTGCTTCATTGAGCATCTGCTCTCTTGTCTCCATAGGCAATCCGAAGATAATATGTCCTCCTACCTTCAATCCATGCTTCTTACAATCCTCTATTGCTTTCTTTGTGCATGCAAAATCATGTCCTCGATTGATAGCTTTAAGAGTCTCATCATAACAACTCTCTATGCCAAACTCTATCACTATATGATATTTCTTACTCAGCTCTTCCAGATAGGAGAGTTTTTCTTCATCCACACAGTCTGGTCTTGTTCCTATTACTAGCCCACAGATACCTTCGCAAGCCAAAGCTTCTTCATATCTCTCTTTCATCACCTCTATAGGTGCATAAGTATTGGAGTAAGCCTGAAAATAAGCAAGGTATTTATGCACTTTCTTGTAACGCCATTGGTGAAACTTTATTCCTTCCGAGATTTGCTCTGTAATGGAAGGGAAATTTCTGCAATAAGAAGGATTGAATGCTTCATTGGAACAAAACGTACAGCCACCCGTAGACAGTTTACCATCCCTATTAGGACAAGAAAAGCCAGCATCTATGCTAAGCTTTTGTATTCTTTCCCCATAATACCTCCTCATATAGTTTGAATAGGCATTGTATGGTCTATCACTCTGCCAAAGGTAATTGCTCATTTTGTTGCTTGCGGGAATCCATCAGCAAAGACGCCAGATGAATAGTCTTTATCTCTAGATTGTTCTTATTGATATAACTTTCCAACTGCATAAGACATGTAGTATCTGTAGAAGTGATGTATTCTGCTCCTAAAGACATTGCCTTTTCCACCTTTCTTCTTGCAAGTTCATTGCTTACCGGTGGATTATAATAATGCATACTGGCACCATAGCCACAACAGAACTCACAACTTTCATCATTAACCAAGGTCAAACCTTCCACCTTTCCAAGTATAAGACGTACTTCTTCCTCTACGTCGTAATAGTTTTTAGATTGGCAGTTGTTATGAAGGAATACCTTATGAGGGAACTTTGCTCCCAGATTGCAGTCTGGTCTAAATGAATGGATAAACTCTGAGATATCCATTATTCTATTGGCTAGATTCTTGCAAGAGTTGTGATAAGAGGTATTGTTGAAAAGATTAGCCAAATGATTCTTAACATATCCTACGCAAGCTGAAGAACAAGTCACTATGGTGTTGTAGCCAGAGAACGTATCTAGGAATTTCTCTCCTACCTCTGTTGCTTCTTTCCAGTTGCCATTATCATACAAGACCTTGGAACAACAAGTCTGTTCTTCGTTGTAGTGTGCATTAAAACCCATGCTCTCTACAAGAGCAATAAGGTCAAAGCCTATCTCTGGCTTGCACTGGTCTACACAACATGGTATGAAAATATCAACGTCTTTCATCTATTTCTTATCTTCTTGCAACTATTGTTCATACGTAAGATTTCTGCAAAGTTAATACATTTATTTTAATAATTTACTTAATTTTGCAAATGAATTAAAAATTTAAAGAAATATGCACAATTCACAAACCATTCAAGTTTTATTCTTCATAGGCTTTCTAGTACTTATCTGCGGATTGTTGGTACTGGATTTAGGTGTATTCGAGAAGAAAGATAAGGTAGTAAGCATGAAACGAGCCTTATGCACCACTCTAGTATGGATAGGTTTGGCTTTAGGCTTCGGTCTTGTGATATATTTCTTTGGCAACCAGATTCACGGAATAGAAGATTCTCAAGCCTTGGCAGAAGTTAGCGCCAAGTATCACGAGAAAGGATTTAACTCTACAGATATTCCTTTTGAGCAGGCAGCCCATCAATACAACAAGCGTCTTACCTTGGAGTATATTACAGGCTATCTAATAGAATACTCTTTGAGCATAGACAACATCTTTGTGATGATACTTATCTTCTCTACCTTTGCTATTCCTCCTCAATACTACAAAAGAGTACTGATGTGGGGTATTTTAGGCGCTGTGGTGATGAGATTTATCTTTATCTTTGCAGCAGGAGCATTGATAGCAAAATATGAGTGGATTTTACTAGTCTTTGGCTTATTCCTTATGTATTCGGGAACGAAGATGTTCATTGAACGAAACAAGAAAGAGGAAATGAATCCTGAGAAGAATCCATTGATAAAGTTCTGTTCTAAACGATGGAATGTTACAAACACCATTGACGACCATAGTTTCTTCAAGAAAATCAACGGAGCAAGATATATAACTCCTCTATTCCTTTGTATGATAACCATAGAGTTTACTGATGTTTTATTTGCCGTAGACTCTATTCCTGCTGTATTCTCTGTAACCAAGGACCCATACATAGTCTTTTTCTCAAACATCTTTGCTATTATGGGATTGCGTTCTCTGTTCTTCCTTATAAGTGGAATGGTACAGAAGTTTAGATTCTTGAAGATTGGTCTTGCATTCCTGTTGTTTGTCATAGGTGTTAAGATGATAATAGAAAGCGAACCTATCAACTTTGAAATTCCTATTGTAGCATCATTGCTTATCATCATAGGCATCCTTGCAGTAAGCATACTAGCATCTATGCTTATCCCAGAAAAGAAAGAAAAAAATTAAGCCACGAGTTTTCTCATGGCTTAACAAAAAGTATGTTTGCTTTATATTTACTCTTTATCCACAGATAATAATTCATCTAACTGAGCTATTATCTCATTAACCATCTTCATTTCTCTTCTACAATATGCTATAGAGTATATAGTTCCACCTATTAAACCAGTAACGCCTCCTATTAAACTAGCAACTACGAGATATCTCTCAGAAGTTGAAGATAATAAATCCAATGCAAACCAAATCAAAAATATAATACACAAAGGACTTGTTATAAATAAACTCCTAAGCCAACGTCTTTTATATTCAACAAGGATTTTCTTACATTCAGCAAGTTCTTTATTGAAGAGATTTCTATCATTTACCTGTTTTGATACATATAGATAATCATATAGTACGCAGAATATTAGATAAGCAAGAGTATATATCAACAAAGGAATGCTCATCATATCAAAAGATAGTATAATGATAAATGAAGGAACTAGAATTATCGGCAAGAACAACATCATACGGTCTTTACGCTTTTTGCTATTAGTAATTCTGTCTGACATCGCCTTTCTCATAAGACGCTGACTTACTATCTCTTGATTAGCAAGCTTATCCTTCAAAAGTTGCAATTCTGCTTGCATTTGCTGTAATTCATTCATTTCTTCCATAATCATTTTGTTTATTTATTGTTTGACATTTTCTTTAACTCTTCTCTAATTCTTACCAATCTCACAGAAACATTCTTAGCAGAAATACCTACTATGTCTCCAATCTCTTGATAAGACATATTTTCCAACCACAACAATACTATTGCCCTATCAAATGGACCTAGCTGATTGATACGCTTGTAAAGCATATTGATTTGTTTTGTATCTTCATCCTGGTCTGTAAAAAGATTCATATTCATATCTAATGGTTCAGTCTTTACTTTCTTTTTTCTATCCCAAGAAATACAAGTATTAAGTGATACCCTATACACCCAAGTCTTCACAGAACTTTTATCCTGAAACCCATCAAAACCATTCCACATATTTATCAAAGACTGCTGAAATAAATCCTCTACCTCTTGCTGATCTTTGGAAAACATATAGCACACTGTATAAATCATCGACTTTGTTTCAGTGACTATTTGTTCAAATCTTTTCTCTTTATTTTCCATTTCATCGTTTCGTTTTAATATTAGACGCAAAAGTAATCAATTTACTACAGTTTTTTAAATGTAAAAGTAAAAAAATAAAACGCCGTTTCATTTTAGCGAAACGGCGTTTTAATTTACTAACTCCTCGTTTTATTTTTCTAAAACGAGGTTTTATTTTTTCTCGTATTTTGCTCTAAGTCTATTAACGATTGCAATTAGGTAACCCAAAGCAATGAATGCTCCTGGAGGAAGTATGAATAGAAGGATACCATCACTATCTGGAGCGATAAATTTGTATCCAAATATACTGCCTGCACCTAGCATTTCCCTTACAGAACCCAAAAGAGTAAGGGCAACTGTAAAACCAAGACCGATACCTATACCATCTAGTAGAGAATCTACTACGTTATGTTTGCTTGCAAAAGCTTCTGCTCTACCAAGGATAATACAGTTAACAACGATAAGTGGGATAAAGATACCAAGGCTCTTGTTCAACGCAGGAACATAAGCCTGCAATGCCAACTGAAGTATTGTTACGAATGTAGCAATAACGACAACGAAAGCAGGTATTCTCACTTTATCTGGAACGATATTCTTGATAGCAGCAACTACCATATTAGAACACATCAATACAAACATTGTACACAATCCCATACCCATACCATTGATGGCAGAAGTAGTGGTTGCCAAAGTAGGACACATACCCAATAAAAGACAAAATGTTGGGTTTTCCTTGATAAGTCCGTTAAGTACTATTTTAAATCCTTTCATCGTTTGTCCTCCTTATTTGTTTTGATATTTTAAAAATGCTTCGTATGCTTTTTGTACTGAAGTAAGGAAAGCTCTTGATGTGATAGTAGAAGCAGTGATAGCGTCTATGTCACCTCCGTCTTTTGTTGGAGTGAACTTGCTTGTTGCAGGGTTCTTTCCTCTAATATCTCCTTTTGCTCTAAACCAGTCTTCTGCCTTTGCTCCAAGACCTGGGGTTTCTGAAGTTTCAAGGATAGAATAATCTGAAACAGTACCATCAAGTTTCAAGCCTACCATTACCTTAAGTGTGCCACCATAACCATTTTTATCATAAGTTTCAACAGCAGCACCAACAAGTTCTCCGTTAACTGTTGCTGGATAGATAACAAATGGGTCAGCATAATCTGGTAGAGTTACCTCTTCTGGATTACCAACTACGGCTGATTTATCTGGCAAAACAGCTTTGATAGCTTTCTCTTTATCATTTTTTGTTGCTTGGTCTATAGGTCCTTTTGTTAGAGCGTAAACTCCACCAAGTAGTCCAGAAGCTACAAGAGCTATCATAGACAAAGACAAGACCATATTCTTCATTGTTGATTCTAATTTTGCCATAGCCTTATTTTGTTTTTGTGTAACCAAATTTGTTTGTTTTTACATATTTGTTTATCAAAGGTGTAATTGCATTCATAATAAGAATAGCGAAAGAAACACCTTCTGGCATTGAGCCAAAACAACGGAATATGATAGTTAGCAAACCACATCCACAACCAAAGATGATTTGACCTTTATGTGTGATAGGAGATGTAACCATATCTGTAGCCATAAAGATTGCACCAAGCATCATACCACCTGCAAACATATGATAAAGTGGAGATACATACAATGTAGGGTTTACTAGGTTAAGTATTCCAGCAAATATGAAAGCAGAACCAAGGAAAGCAACAGGAATGTGCCAAGAGATGATTCTTCTGCAAAGCATGTAAACACCACCAAGAAGGACTGCTATTGCAGATATTTCACCAAGAGAACCACCCATTGCACCTGTGAACATATCCATCAGGTTAGGTAAAACTTCTCCTTGTTCTATACCATGTTTCATTATATTCAATGAAGTAGGTCCTGTAACTGCTTCTACTGCGTTTGAGCCAAACATTGGGTGAGGCAAAGGCCACTGGCTAGGAGCCATATTTGTAGGGAAAGAAAGGAATAGGAATACACGTCCAACCAATGCTGGATTGAATGGGTTTTTACCTAAACCACCAAAAGTCATCTTTCCAACGCCTATTGCTACAAGAGCACCTAGTAAAAGAATCCATATAGGAAGATTAGAAGGAACGTTGAACGCTAGCAATATACCTGTCACAACAGCAGAACCATCGTAAACAGTACTCATATCACCTTTAAGAAGGTATTTTTGAATCAAGCATTCAAACAAAAGACATGCAGCCACACTGGCACAAGTCAACAATAATACATTCCATCCAAAGAAATAAATACTGACAAGCAATGCTGGAAGCAATGCTAAAACCACATTCCACATTATCTTATTTGTGGACATCTTTCCGTGAACATGTGGTGAACCTGAAACAGTAAGTATTGACATATTCTTTATTATTTTTTATTCTTTAGTTATTATTTTTGTTGTGCTCTTGCTCTTCTTATAGCACCAACTTTGAATTTACCTACTCTAATCATATCCAACAATGGACGGTTAGCAGGACAAGTAAACAAGCAACAACCACATTCTATGCAGTCCATTACACATTCTGTTTCTGCTTCTTCCCATTTCTGTTGTGAAGAAAGAGTTCCTAACAATACTGGTTCCAATCCCATTGGACAAGCGTCAACACATTTTCCGCAACGAATACAAGGAGTTTCTTTCTGACGAGAAGCTTCTTTTTGATTCATTACAAGAACACTTGATGTTGTCTTAACAGTAGGAGCAGTTGTATCCATAATAGCTTTACCCATCATAGGACCACCACTGATAAGTTTACCAGTATCTTCAGGCAAACCACCACAGTAATCTATGATTTCTTGCAATGGAGTACCTACACGAACAAGTAAGTTCTTTTGATTTTCTGCCTTAACACTCTTACCTGTATATGTAAGAACATTTGAAATCAAAGGTCTGTTCTTTTGAACAGCATCGTATATTGCAAGTGCAGTACCTACATTATCAACAACACAACCTACTTCTATAGGAAGTTTTCCACTTGGAACTTCTCTTCCTGTAAGAGCATTGATAAGTTGTTTTTCTGCACCTTGAGGATATTTCATCTGTAGAGGAACGACTTTTGTTCCAGGGTATTTAGCAGACATTTCTGTCATAACTCTAATAGCTTCTGGTTTGTTGTTTTCTATACCTATCAAAGCGTTGTTCATACCCAAAGCTTTCTTCATTATCTCTATACCGATAAATATCTCTTCAGTATTTTCCAACATAATACGATTGTCTGAAGTAAGGTAAGGTTCACATTCCACACCATTGATGATAAGGAACTCTGCCTTCTTTCCTTCAGGAATCATATATTTAACATTTGTAGGGAAAGCAGCACCACCAAGACCTACAACACCACGGTCTTTGATTCTATCTACGATTTCTTTTGGTTCAAGAGTTATTTCTCTTATGATATCGTTAGATGTATCTATGCCTTCTTCCCATTCATCTCCTTCTACATCTATATATATAGCGGGCTTTTTAAATCCATTGAAATCTGTTGCAACATCTACCTTTGTTACAGTACCAGAATATGGAGAGTGTGTATTAGCACAAATAAATGCTTCAGCCTTTGCAAGAAGTGTTCCGACTTTAACTTTGTCTCCTTTTTGTACAAGACAAGTTGCAGGAGCACCCAAGTGTTGTGAAACAAACACAACAGCCTTCTTTGTTAGAGGAAATACTTCTATCTTACTATTTCTTGCTAACTTATTCTCTTCAGGATGAACGCCACCTCTATTGAACGTTTTCATTATTTCCTCCTTTCTCTTCTACTTTAGTTTCAACTGTGTTTTCTGCTTTTGGAGTTTCCTCTGCCTTAGGTTTTGCAGGTGGGAAATTTACAGCGTGAATAGCGCCAGTAGGACATTCAGCCACACACTTGCGACACATCTTACACTTAGTGAAATCTATATAAGAAACATTATTAGTTATTGTTATTGCGCCAAAAGGACATACTTTTTCGCACTTGCCACAACCGATACAAGCTACATCACAATTTTTCTTTGCTGCTGCACCTTTTTCTTTGTTAACACAAGAAACGAAAACTCTACGATCCTTAAGACCTTTCTTTCTTAACTCAATAACCATTCTTGGACAAGCCTTTGCACAAGCGCCACAACCAACACACTTGTCTTGGTCAACTTCTGGCAAACCTGTTTCTGGGTTGATAGAGATTGCATCAAACTTACAAACCTTTGTACAATTACCCAATCCTAAACAACCAAAGCTACATCCACCTTCTGATGCAAAGTTTTGATTAGCAGATACACAATCCATAGCGCCGTCATATGCAGCTTTTTGATGTGTATTACATTTGCCACCATTACATCTTACTACAGCAAGCATTGGGTCTGACTCTTCTGCTTGCAATCCCATAACTTCAGCAACTTGTGCCATTACAGGAGCGCCACCAACAGGACAAGCTTTTCCTTCAAGGTTACCTGCTTTTACTATAGCCTCTGCCAATCCTCTACAACCAGCAAAACCACAACCACCACAATTTGCTCCAGGAAGTTTTTCTGCAACTTGGTCAATACGAGGATCTTCTACTACTTTGAATTTCTGTGCTACAAGATACAATACCAATGCCAAAACGATACCAGCAACGGTCATAGCTACGATAGCATAAATTACAATCATTTCCATAATTATTCCTTAATTATATAATTAGCTTGCAAAGTTAGTATTTTTTTTTGTACTAAAAAAGATTTAGTGCTATTATTTTACTTTTTTGTATCAACCTAAGATTTTGAAGTCAAAAAATTTGGTTGTTTTAAATTCTTATTGTATTTTTGCAAAAATGCAGGATATCTTTTCTTACATATTATCTATAGGATTTGTTTCTCACGAATATCTTAACGTAAAAGAGAGAGACAGTTTTTCTTTATAGGCTTCCATTCACGAAGTCTTATTCCTGTTTATCATTTTTTGAAAGCAATTATTCTTCCCAATAGGCCGCAAAAGGTTTTGGGAGAAGTGTCTAACATAGAATTTATTTTCACAAACAATAAAAATTATTAACAAATAAAAAACTAAGATTATGGAAATTCCATTTGCAGAGGCTTGGAAAATCAAAATGATTGAGCCATTAAAGAAAAGTACACGTGAGCAAAGAGAACAATGGTTGAAAGAAGCTCACTACAATGTATTCCAACTAAAAGCTGAACAAGTTTACATTGACCTTTTGACTGACTCTGGTACAGGAGCTATGTCTCAAGAACAATGGTCTCAAATGATGTTGGGTGATGAAAGCTACGCTGGTGCTACATCTTTCTACAAATTTGAATCAACTGTTCAAAGAATATTCGGTATGAAACACGTTATCCCTACTCACCAAGGTAGAGCTGCTGAAAACGTTCTTTTCTCATACCTTGTAAAAGAAGGTAACGTTATACCTGGAAACGCACACTTTGACACAACAAAAGGTCATATTGAATCTCGTCACGCTGCTGCTATAGACGTAACTATAGACGAAGCTAACGATACTCAACTTGAACTTCCTTTCAAAGGTAATGTTTCTATAGAAAAACTTGAAAAAGTTCTTAAAGAAAACCAAGGTAATGTTCCTTTCATGGTATTGACTGTTACAAACAATACTAAGGGTGGACAACCTGTAAGTATGCAAAACATAAAAGAAACTTGCGAACTTTGCCACAAATACAACGTTCCTGTTGTTATGGACTCTGCTCGTTTCGCTGAAAATGCTTACTTCATCAAAACAAGAGAAGATGGTTACCAAAACAAAACTATCAAGGATATCGTAAAAGAAATGTACTCTTATGTTGACGCTGCTACAATGTCTTGTAAGAAAGATGCTATCGTTAACATGGGTGGTTTCATCGCTACAAACAAAACTGAATGGTACGAAGGATGTAAATTGTTCTGTATTCCTTTCGAAGGCTACATCACTTATGGTGGTTTGAATGGTAGAGACCTTAACGCTATCGCTCAAGGTTTGGAAGAAAACACAGAATTTGACATGCTTGAAACTCGTATCAAACAAGTTGAATATCTTGCTAAGAAACTTGACGAATATGGTATTCCTTACCAAAGACCTGCAGGTGGTCACGCTATCTTCGTAGATGCTGACAAGGTTCTTGACCAAATACCAAAAGAAGAATTCCCTGGACAAACTCTTACTTGCGAACTTTACCTAGAATCAGGCGTTCGTGCTTGCGAAATCGGTTACATGCTTGCAGACCGTGATCCTATCACAAGAGAAAACCGTTTCGGTGGTCTAGACCTTCTTCGTCTTTGCATCCCAAGAAGAGTTTACACAAACAACCACATGGACGTTATCGCAGCTTCATTGAAGAACGTTTACGACAGAAGACACTCTATCACTAGAGGTGTTGAAATCGAATGGGAAGCTCCACTTATGCGTCACTTCACAGTTCAACTTAAGAGATTAGGTTAATAGTTTAACATATATCTTAAACACAGAAAAAGGAGGTTTTTTTAATGTAAAACCTCCTTTTATATTTTAGTTCATTTCTTTTCAATGGTTCAAAAAGCCTTGTAATTCAAAAAAACTATCGAGATTAAAACCATTTTGTATCCATGAGAATTCCTCATCCGTCTTTTCTATTTCAAGCATATATATTCCATAATTCCAAAAACGGACATTATGCTCATTATCTGTTATAAAATGATTCTCTAATCCTGTTTCATTGATTACTTTATATGCTATTACAAATTTTGATTTTACTAATCTATAATCATAGTTATAT
>JAGHSX010000067.1 GCA_018065645.1 Candidatus Scybalousia scybalohippi | reverse complement strand
GAGATGGGAGACAATCCAAGTATTCTTCTTTCGTGTTCCACATCAGGTTATATAAACGATTCTATATATGACGAGTTGATAAAAAGGTCAACTCGTTTTTTGTTGGGTGAAAGTAAAGAAAAAAGATTACTTCCATTCCTATATATGATTGATGATGTCGAGAAATGGGATGACATCAATGAATTAAGAAAATCGAATCCGAATTTGGGTGTTTCGGTTTCGGTTGATTATCTGCTTGAAGAAATTGCAGTTGCTGAAGGTTCTTTGAGTAAGAAAGCAGAATTTATTGTTAAATACTGCAACATAAAACAGAACTCAAGCCTTGCGTGGTTAAATGCGACAGATGTTCAGAAAGCATCTGGCGAAGCACTGAACATCGAAGATTTTAGGGGTTCTTATTGTGTTGGTGGTATAGACTTGTCACGAACAACCGACTTGACTGCGTGTTGCATCGTGATTGAAAAAGAGAAGCAGTTGTTTGTCTTTAGTAAGTTCTTTTTACCGAGCGAGAAAATTGATGAAGCAACTGCTCGAGACAATGTACCTTATAGAGAATACATCAAACGAGGATTACTTCAGACAAGTGGAGATAATTTTGTTGATTATCACGATTGCTACAATTGGTTCACGGATCTGGTAACGAAATATGAAATCTATCCTTTGAAAGTTGGCTATGATAGATATTCGGCTCAATATCTCGTACAAGATATGAGTTCATTCGGATTTCATATGGATGATGTCTATCAAGGACACAATTTATATCCTGTCTTGATGGAATTTGAAGGTTTATTGAAAGATGGTGTTGTCAATATTGGAGACAATGACCTCTTGAAAATACATTTGCTGAATTCAGCAATAAAAATGGATGTTGAACAGAACAAAGGCAAGTTGGTCAAAATAAATCCGAATGACCATATTGATGGAACTGCGGCCCTTATAGATGCAATGACAGTTCGCCAAAAGTGGTATGGAGAAATAGGAAACCAACTATGCAACTAGGAGTTTTATTATGGGATTATTTGACACACTGTTTCCTAAAAAGGCAGTGGAAAAGCAGTTAGACGGATATTGGAAAACATTGACTGCGTACACACCTGTATTTTCAAATTGGGATGGTCAGTTGTATGAATCAGAACTTGTAAGAAGTGCGATTGATTCAAGAGCCAGACACATTTCAAAACTTAAAGTTGAAATGATTGGTTCAGCTCAACCACAACTAAAGACACAAATCAAGAAAAAGCCAAACGATTTTCAGACCTGGTCGCAGTTTCTTTACAGACTTTCAACAATTCTTGATATGCACAACACTGCTTTTATTGTTCCAATGCATAATAAGAATCTTGAAATTGTTGGATATTATCCAATACTTCCAACACAGTGTGAGATTCTGAAAGACAAAATGAATAATGCTTGGTTGAGATACACCTTTTCTGATGGAAACAAAGCAAGTATTGAACTTCAAAAATGTGGAGTTATGACAAAGTTTCAATACAAAGACGATGTTTTCGGTTCAAGCAATTTTGCATTGACTGACACAATGAAGCTGATGGACATTCAGAACCAAGGAATCACAGAAGCAATTAAGAATTCTGCAACATATCGTTTTATGGCACAGGTTAACAACTTTGCAAAAGCAGATGACATTGCAAATGAGAGAAGAAGATTTTCAGCAGAGAACTTTGCAAAAGAGTCAAAGGGTGGTGGATTACTTCTTTTCCCTAATACATATACAAACATTCAGCAGATAAAATCGACACCATTCACAGTTGATGCAGAACAGAGAAAGCTGATTGAAAAAAATGTATATAACTACTTTGGTGTGAATGAAGAAGTTCTTCAGAACAAGACCATTGGTGATTCTTGGAATGCATTTTATGAAGGTTGTGTCGAAATATTTGCAATTCAGTTGAGCGAAGTTCTAACAAAAATGACATTCAGCAACGTTGAACTTGGTTTTGGTGCTGAATTCGTTGTTTCTGCTAATAGATTGCAGTATATGAGCAACGCAGACAAATTAAACGTTTCATCTCAAATGGCTGACAGAGGTTTGATGTCAATAAATGAAATCAGAGACATTTGGAATCTTCCACCGGTTGAAGGTGGTGACGCAAGACCGGTCAGAGGTGAATACTACCAGATCAATGCTGATGGAACAACAACAAAGGAGAATCAAGATGAGTGATTTAATGGATAAGATACAGAATGGTAGACAGTATCGAAATTTCACAGATATTGAAATTCGTGCAAAACAAGATGACGAAGCAGAAGAAAGCTTCAGAGTAAAAGGATATGCAACAACATACAATGAGCCATATGTTCTTTGCAGTTTTGATGATTGTGAAATAAGAGAACAGGTTGACGCAAATGCATTCAATGAATGCGATATGTCTGATGTGATTATGCAGTATGACCACAACGGACGAGTATTTGCAAGAATTAGCAATAATACCTTGGCATTAACAAGTGATGACCACGGATTATTAATAGATGCTGATTTGGGTGGAACTGAAATCGGAAGACAGTTATACGAAGAAATCAAAGGTGGTTACACATCAAAGATGTCATTCGGATTTACTGTTGACGATGATGCAGTTGAAGAGTTCACAGAAGATAACAAGAGAGTATATCTGCGAACAATAACCAAGATTGGCAAGTTATACGATGTTTCGGCAGTTTCATTACCGGCCAACGATGGAACAGAGATTTCTGCTAGAAGTTTTGTGGATGGAGTAATCGCAAAAATTGAATCGGAGCGAATTCAGAAAGAAGCAGAAGAAAAAAGAAACAACGATATAGCAGAATTAAGAAACAGAATTTCAGAATTGAAAGCAGAGGTGCAGACTAATGGAAATTAGAGAAATGCAGATGAGTGATATCGAAGCAAGATTATCACAGATTGACGAGGAATTAAATATTCCTGATGCAAACATTGATGCTTTAAAAGAAGAGATTTCTGCACTTGAAGAGAGAAAAAATACTCTCAAGGCTGAAATTGAAGAAAGAAAAGCACAGATGGATGCAATCACAGTTGGAGAAGAACCAACAGAAGTTATTAAGACATTTGAAGAGGAGAGAAAGACAATGGATTTAAAAGAAATCAGAAGTTCAGAAGAATATGGAAGAGCATTCCTTAATGTATTAAAGAGTGGTGATGACACAGAGTGTAGAGCATTACTTACAGAGAATGTAAGTGGTTCAGTTCCTGTACCAACATTCCTTGAGAATGAAATCAAGAATGCTTGGGAAGATTGCAAGATTATGTCTCTTGTAAAGCAGACAACATACAAGGGCAATGTAAAGATTGGTTTTGAAGTATCAGCAACAGGGGCCGAGGTTCACGTTGAAGGTACAAACGCACCAAACGAAGAGACACTTGTTTGGGGTTCAGTAGAACTCAAAGCGGAAAACATAAAGAAGTTCATCACAGTATCAGATGAAGCTTTAGAAGGAACAACAATTGATACACTTGGCGAACTCTACAAGGAAATCGCACAGAGAATCGTTGAAAAGGCAGAAGAAATTGCAATTGGCAAGATTGTTGCTTCTCCATCAACAACATCTGCAACAGCAGTTGGTGTTCCTGTTCTTACAGAGAACTCAATCGTTGCTGATACAATCGTAAAGGCTGAAGCACTCTTAAGTGGTAAGGCAAAGAACCTTAACATTGCTATGAATCGTCAGACATATGCAGCATTCATTGCAGTTGCAATGGCTTCAAACTATGCAGTTGATGTATTTGACGGATTAAAGGATAAGATTGTTTTCACAGATGCACTTAAGCCATTCAGCACTGCATCAGTTGGTGACACATATGTTATCGTTGGTGATTTCGGCTATGGTTTCCAGGCCAACAAGCCAAACGGAGATGACATCAAGATTACTGTTGACAACCTTTCACTTGCAGAGAAAGACCTTGTTAAGATTGTTGGTAGACAGTACGTTGGTATGGGTGTTGTTGCTCCAAAGGCCTTCGTTAAGATTGAAAAATAATGCGAGGTGTAACATATGAAAGTTACAATCAAGAAAGTTTTCTTCGATGACAAAGGATTGCACAGAATTGGTGATATCATTGACACAGATGATTTCAGACCAGATCTGATGGATGAATTCAAAGAAGAAAAGCCAAAGAAAAAGGCAACTAAAGAAGAGAAATAAAAACAAATGGAAGCACTCTGAAATATGGGTGCTTCCTATTTTGAGGTGTAAAAATGCTTGAAAAAGTTAAATTATCCTTGAAGATAACAACAAATGATTTTGATGATGAAATTATTGATTTAATAGAAGCATCAAAGCTTGATTTGGGAATATCTGGTGTAGAGAGCACAAGCATAGTTGATACAGATGCTTTAATCATTAGAGCAATAACAACATATTGCAAAATGAATTGGGGCAGTCCATCAGACTATGACAGATTGAAAGCATCATACGATGAGCAGAAAGCACAATTGAGTATGAATTCAAATTACACCGATTTTGGAGAGTAAAACAATGCAGATGTGGAATGCAATTGAATTAATAGATTATGACGAAACAACAAATGTTGATAGTTATGGTGATGTTGTTCTGACAGAAAATAGAACAAAGGTATATGCACAGTGTAAAAGCATCAGCCAGACTGAATTCTATCAAGCACAAACAAGTGGTTTAAAACCGGAAATAAAGTTCGTGCTTACAACATCAAGAGACTACAACGGACAGGAAGAAGTTGTATTCAATAATATTCGTTATAAGGTTTTAAAGACATTCATTCCATCAGATGATTCAATTGAAATAACTTGTTATGGTGGAGTAAGAGAAAATGTCAGCACCGAAAACAGTCACTAAAGTTACAAAAAACGGAATAGAGTTCACAAGCAATGTTGATTATTGTTCATATACGATAAAAGAACTATGCAGAGGTGCTTTGCGAGATGTTGCAAAGTTTGTCAGAGCAGAATTCAAAAAATCATATTATGAACATTTCAACAAGCGAACCGGTGATGCTAGTAAGGCCGTCAGTGCCAAGATTTGGTCGAGTGAGAATACACAATATCCAAGAGTTGACCTTGGTTTGAAAGGTGTTAAAGGTTTCTACGGATTCTTCCAAGAAGTTGGAGCAAGTAATATTCCAAAGCTTGGTTTATTACAACACGCAGTTGAAGACAATATCTCAACAATTATTGAGATTGAAGGTAGATATTTGTCAGCAATTGAATCGGATGCAGAATCATTGATTGACGAATCAGAGACCGAAATTGATGAGGAGTAATAATATGACACACACTTTAGAATTAAGAGATCTGGTTAAATCAGCCTTGTCGGATAGTTCATATTCTGTATATGCAGATGAAGTTCCACAGAGTGCCACATATCCTTATGTTGTCTTTGAGGTGTCAAAAGGTTCAGCAGAAAGTTTCCCTTTTGTTGGATTTTTAGAAGTTAACGTATGGGATAATTACAAAACGTATTCAAGAGTTGATTCGATTATGGATTTAATAGAATCAAAATTACGAAATGAATATTTTCAGAATAATTCAGTTGGTTTTCGTTGTTTCGATGGAGATAGGTCACACATTGTAGATACAGACAAGGCTATCAAGAGAACGAAACAAAAGTTTATGATTAGAATTTCATTGAGAGGAGAATAAACAATGAAAACATACACAGGTTTCAATTCAAATACTGCTGATAATTTGTTGCTTGATGCCGGAGCATTTTTTGTGAATTTCGAAGTTGGAACAGATACATACGAAAATGCAAAAGCAACAAAACTTCTTGGTGCAACAAGAGGTGGTGGCGAATTTAAAGCAAGTATGACAGTAAGACAGATTGAGATTGATGGAGTTAAGGGCAGAGCAAAAGGCTTGGAAGTAAACGATGCTTGGGATGTTTACATCAAAGCAACAGTTCTTGAAGTGAACAAAGACACACTTGTAAAAGCTTTAGCATCTGCAAAGTCTGGTGCATCATCTGTTGATACAAAATACGATGAAATCGTTGGAAACAATGACATCGAATTGACAGATTACATTGACAACATCACTTGGATTGGTAAAGTGGCCGGCACTGATGACCCTGTTATGATACAGGTGTTCAATGCACTCAATACAGATGGATTGACACTTACAGTTGCTGACAAGAACGAAGCAACTATGCAGATGACATTCTACGGACACTATGACACAACAAATCTTGACAATCCACCATTCAAGATCTGGTATCCAAATACATAAATTGAAAGAAAATAGGAAGAATAAAAAATGAGAAAAATTAACACAGAAGACGCATTCAAAACATCGAGACTTTTGAAGTATTCAAACATAAAAACAACTTTGCTCGACTGCTATGAAAAAGCGAACTCTCTCAAGAAAGCAAAAGACAAAGACATCGAGAAATTCGGTGTCTCTGTTGCTCTTGAATTGATTGAGTGCCTTGGTGAACATAGAGCCGAACAGGAATTTTATGACCTTATTGGTGGAATATGTGAAAAGAGTGCTGATGAAATAAGAACACAAGAACTTACAACAACAATTGAAGATATAAAGCTGATTATCAAGGAAAATGATATGAAGTCTTTTTTCAAGTTAGTCTCTGCTATGGTGTAAAAGAACTTGACCTGATACAGAGACGATTCAATGATGTTGAAAAGATTCTTGCAATGCCATTTGAAGATGGTTTTGAGTTGATTAAGTTCGCACTTGATGATGAAGACGAACAGAAGATGTATTTGAGATGGGTGGTTGCATATCAATCATCCATTTCTTTTACTGAATTTAAAAACAAAGTTCGACAAATGAGCATCAATGACAATCGAGATGCAGAAGACATCTTGGCAAGTGTTGAAATGCTTATGTCGAAAACAAAATTTTATTGATGGAAAATAAACAATGGCAAGTGGAAATGTTTTATTCAAATTATTAGGACAAGTATTTGTCGACACAGACAAAGCAGATGAATCATTGTCCAAGACAACTGAAAAAGCAGAATCAATGGCTGATAAGTTGGGCAAAGGTGCAAAGACCATTGGAAAGATTGCAACAACGGCCGTTGCGACAACCGGTGCAATGACTACTGCACTAATTGGAAATGCAAAAAGCACTTCAGCAGTGGCAGACGAAATTGACAAAGCATCTATCAGAATGGGCATTGGTGCTGAAAAATATCAAGAGTTAGCATATGCGGCCGGTCAAAGTGGTGTTGAAATGTCAACACTTGAAAAGGCGGCAAAAAAGCTTGAAGGTACAGGAATCAATTTTGATGATGCTATGAATTCAATAATGTCTTTGACAACGGCAGAAGAAAGGGCCGCAAAGGCATCTGAATTGTTTGGAGATTCTGTTGCATATCAGATGAGCCCATTGATTGAACAGAGTGGAGAATCTTTTGACGCATTAACACAAAGAGCACACGATCTGGGCTTGGTTATGTCTGAAGATGCAGTCAAAAGTGGTGTTGAATTTGGTGATTTAATGTCTGATATGGAGAAATCTGTTCAGATGCTTGGAACAAGCCTTGGTTCAGCTATGATGCCTGTCTTGAATGAAGTTATTAAAACTTTGGTTGATAATATGCCAGAAATTCAAAAGCTTATTCAAGATTTAGCACCGGTTTTTAGTGATTTAATTGCCGAAGTGAT
>JAGHSX010000039.1 GCA_018065645.1 Candidatus Scybalousia scybalohippi | reverse complement strand
TTTCTTCTTTCTTTCACCGGTAGGCTTTAATAGTTCTCTATTTATCATAATCAGTTTTTTCGCTTATCTTCTCATCGTTTTTTCGATTACATCAAAGTATTTTGCAATATCATCTATTTTTAATTTTTTATTGTTCCACATAGTTATAAACGTTTCTTTATTAAATTGTTCATATTTGTTCCCATCGTGTCTTACTTTAATGTTATTTTTGTGTAGGACACGAATTATGGTTGCATAATTTACATCATATAATTGTGCTATCTCACTTGATGATTTATTTTCTTTTAAGTACATATCAATTATTTTTTCTTCATCATAAACTTTATTTATCGTTCTACCATCTCCACCTTTGGTGGAATTATAACCATTAAAGTATGAATTATATTTGCTTATGTATTCTATTTCTTTTTCATCAAGTTTTGACAACGGAATATTTGTTTCTAGGGTTTCTACGTAAAAATTATTTTTGCCATATTTATTCATCGCATTGTAAAGTTTATATCTTCTACTTCTTAAAACAGAATTTTTACAATGTTGTTTGAACCTCTCTATTACAGGAATGGTGGTTTGACCTATATATACCTTTTCATTTACGTTATTTTTAATGATATATATTGTGCCATACTTGTTGATAGTATCTCTTATTACACCTAATCTATCTTGTAGTAGAAACTCGTTTTCGTTCATTCTTTATCATTTCCCTTTTCTTCCAATAATGGTTTCCTAAATATTTGTATAGGCGGTGGCAACATTTTTTACAACATTGTCTATTCTTTAATTGCTTTTTAGATAATGTCCTACGATGTAGCCTACAATATCCCACTGGGTTATTTTGGCAACCCAGTGAGCAGTGTTTTCTATCATGTTTATACAAACTTACTCAACCTTTCTAACAAGCTATCTCTTTTCCTATGCACGTATTTTCTATCCGTATAAGGCATAAGTTCTGCAACCTTTTCCCCACTATATTTGTCTTTGTAGAGATAGGATAGAAACCTCATATCTTCTTCGTTAAGCTCGAATAGGTGTAGTACGTTGTAGTACGTTTGGCTCTCTACTTTCCAACCTTTGATTTCATCATCTAGTTTAGATTTTTTGATAGAGTAGTTAAGCAACTTTTCATCTCTCGTTCCTGAATATCCACTTGGGCTAGAATCAAACTTTGGACTTTTCACACCAACAGTTCTTTCTAGCCTTTCAAGTTCAAGTTTTAGTTCATCTACTTTGCTTTCAGCGTAGAAATATCGGTATAGATTAGAAATGGCTAATTCTTTTTTGCCTATCATTAATTTACCTTCTTAATGTTTTTTCTTGTTTTAGCTTTAGGCTTTAATGCTTTGATTTCATCTACGAATGTAGGTTCTTTATCAACGTACACAGCATAACCACCTTTTACTACTACTTCGGCTCTACTCTTTGGTAGATCTACGATAGTTCCTAATGGTTTTTTAGCCCAGCCATCATTGGCTACCTTTGATAAACCATATTCCCATTGAGATACGTAGTGAACTCTAGCAGCCATATCTTTTACTGGTTTTACAAATTTAACTTTCATAAGTTCTTCCTCCACGATTTTTGTTTTGTCTTTTGATAAGTATTTTTCTAAATCATCTTTTATTGGTGTATATTTAAACCCTTTTAAGTTCTTTTCATATATTTCTTTAATAGGTATATCCTTCATATCAAACGGAAGTATGAAGCCATTTTTTCCATTGACTACACCAATCTCTTTTAACACTGGCAAATCAGTACAAATAACTGGTGTTCCTAGACATAAGCTTTCAACTAATGTATAACAGTAAGATTCTGTGTCTGATAATTGAACGGTATAATCAGCGTCTTTTATGTAAGGTCTTATATCTAGGTTTGGTTTATGGTACACAACATTTGGATAATTGATTACGTTTGTATTGCTTGTGAATATGTGGTAATAGAATGGAATGTTATTCTTATTAAGCTCAATAATAAGTTTTATCATTCTATCTTTTCCCTTTTCTTCACTTAATCTAGTTGCTGATACAAGTGTTAATACCCTTCTTGAATCTTCTTTGTCTATCGTTATTGGCATATAGCAAGTTTTAACAGGATATTTATTTTTTGTAACCTCTTTGAAAGCTTTTGTAGCTACATCACTTACTGCTAGATATTTAGTTATCTTATCGTGAACCGATGGCTTTATTTTCAATGATTTGCTAGTCCATACAGAATGTTGAAATTGGATAACTTCATCAGCAAATATATTATTTATAAACGCTCCAATGTCCCAACTCAGTATGGCTACATTACAATAAACTATTTCGCCATTATATTTATGTATATGATCTTCGCCAATTAAAGCTTGTAGCCTTTTTATTTGCTTTTCATCGCCTTTTACATAGAATATGTCGATGTCATAATCTTTATATTTAACACAAACTTCTTTTATAAAGCTTTCAATTCCTCCAACGCTAAATATATTGTATTGAAATATTGCGTTTGCATATTTCTTAACCTTTATTGTTTCCATACACTTTACCTAAATTAAGTAATCTAATCTTTTCAGCTTCTTCTGGTGTCAAAGGTTTCTCATTAGGTGCGAACCCTTGCTTTGCCAATTCTTCATCAACTTTCTTTTTCTTCTTTGCCATTTTAGATCCTTTCTAGTATGTAATCTTTTCTTGAACCTACACTTTTCCAATATGTAAACTCAATTCCGTTTTCTTTTAGTTGTTCCCTATAATTCTCTGGGTTTCCTTTTAGAGTTGTGTTCCCATATTTTGTTAAGTGTTCTGTTAGATAATCAATAGTGCTTTTTTGTTTTGGTTTCTCTCTTTTAGGAGTGCAAACTATATTCTCTAGTCTTGTTTCACCATTGAACTCTACTTCGTACTTGTTTTTAATTAAACTTTTATTGCATGTGTATGAACCCATATTTGCGTGGTTAAGTCCGAAATGTTTGCATATTTCTTTGCTTGTACCCTTAAAGATTTCTACACCATTTTCTTTTATTGAATATACTCTTATGTGTTTGTTCATTTCTTTACCCCAAAATATTCATCTAATTGCTCTTTTATAGGTCTGCGGTCTATATCGTGCTTAATCTTCGTTCTTTCATCTCTAGCTTCTTTCAAGCTCAATATCCCCAAGTAATAACATAGACACCCTACTAGGAATATTCCCCCTGATACTAATAAGAGAATTGAGATTTTGAATGATTCTTCATAACCGAACTCTGATACGATGATACAAGTACAAATTATATATGTTAGTAATAATATAAAATTTCTTTTAGTCATTTTGCTCACTTTCTTTTAATAAAATCTACACCATCATATCTTGGCAACGCCTTAAAGAAATAAAACAATGCCATAATTAGATTGTTGGTTCCTTTTTCTCTATAACATTCATCAGTATAGTTTCTGTATAAAATAGAATATTTATATCCCATTATTGTTTCTCACTTTCTATTAATAGATATTCTTTCCATTGTTCTTTTGTATCAGTTGGTTGGTTTACATCTTTTTTCTTCAAGTCTTTTTCATATTCTTGTAAATGCCAACAAGCCTTATCTAACGCTTTTTCTAATCTCTCAACATAATCAGCCATTTCCATTCTTACATCAGGAAATTTGCCACACTTTTTGCAATGCTCACATACTCTTAAATCGTGGGTTAAAGCACAAGTGATGTCATAGGACTTAAAGTTTTTCATTTGATAATTCCTTTCGTGCCTGTTCTAATGATTTATTAACAATACATTCAACACAACCAATTCTTTCACAATAATCATCACTTGCTTTCATACAATTTTCTTCCATAAACTTACCTTTGATATTTCTTACTTGGCTATTGGCAACTGCTATACGTAATGCTTTCTTATAAACTTCTAAATCATCTATTGCTTGTTGCAATGTGTCTAAACTAAATTGTGGTTTTTGATAGTGCTTGTTTGGGTGCAATTCTTCGTTCATATAATCAAATCTTTCATTGACTATATATAATGCTTCTTGAAATTTATTTTCCATTTTCTAGTTCCTTCGTTGCTTTTGCTAGTAGATAATCACTCCAACATTTATTACAATTTCTTTCTTCTATCCAATCATCATATAGACAATCTCTACCTTTTGGACAATGGCTTATACCATCTACACCTTTGTTAATTTCTTCTACTGCCTTTTCCAATGTCTTATTGCTTATTTCTAATTGTTTTTGCACATCTTGAATGAACCTACCTAAATTTTCTAAATCAGCATAAACTTCATCTACGTTGGCATATTTGAATTGTTTGTCTTTTAGTCGGTTAATGGTTTCTATTGCTTGGTTATAGTTCATCTAGCCACCCCAATTCTCTTAATATGACTTGCTTTGAAATATACATCGTTTATATAGAACGTATTTTTTGGTAGTTCTTTTGTGTTATGGCAAAGTGTTCCTTTTAGTAAATCACCATCAAACAATAATACTTCCACGTTTTTGCCAACATATTCTTTAACTTTTCTAATTATCATCTCCATACTCCTTTAGCCAACTAATAGTAATTACAAAATTAAGAAACATTAGATGTATTAATCTCGTAGTTCCTTCTATACAACGAATATTCTCAAAGCATATAGTTGGTATGAAATATATACTGCATATTGTTTTGTAAAACTTTATTCTAAAATTACTTAATCTTTTATTTTCCATTCCCATACTTCATTTCTTCTTCCTTATAAATTGGAACAATTATAAACGAATCTATATTTGTTTTTGTATATCGAAAATTATTTTCTAACCAAGCGTGTTCTATTTTGTTTTTGTCAAGATAATCTAAAAATTTGCCAAATTTTTCTCTATCTTCTGAGCCATTAGTTCCAACTTTAATTTTTTTAGTTTTCATTAATCTATCCCCCTTATGTAGTCCATATATCTATCTTCTTGCATAGCCTCGTACTTGGCTTTTGCTCTTTCTTCTGCTTCGATTTCATCAGAATAATCAATGTCAGTGATTTCAAGTTCTTCGATTACTCTTGTATCATCAACTTTGTCCCAAGCGTTATCTTCACTACTGGCTTTTACTTCATCAACGTACATATAAGATTTATCGTTAATAAGTTTTGAGATAGAACGAATGTCAGTTGGTGATAAGTTGATGTTTCGTGCTTGGCAATATTTAGTAATGGTTTCGATATTTGTTTTTAAGTTGTTGGTGTTTATTTTGAATGTGTAAATCAATGTTTACACCCCTTTTCTTTTTTAATCTTTTCTTTGTTTCTACGAAGTTCTATATATTCATCTAGGTGGGTGAACATATAGTTTAGATTTTCGAGTTCGATGGAAGCTCGAAGTTGTGAGTATTTTTCTTTGCGAGTCATAATTACCTCCTATTTCGTTAGTTGATATTCTTTGTCAAAGTACATTTGGCAAGTTTTGTATTCTTGTTGTTTCACGATCAATGCTTGTTGATTTGCCTTAAACACAACATCGCAGCAATCTCTCTCATAACATAGTTCAGCTATTTCTTCTGTGCCTTTAGTTAAGTCTGGAATTAGAGTAGTTGGATAACCTTGCTCTTTAAGTTCCAAAGTTCTTTTTGCTTTAGCAATACGATACTTTCTTTCAGCTTCGGCTAATGCTATTCCGTTTTGTCTTAATGTTTTTAAGGCACTATCTAATTGACTTTGAATTTCGTTTATTTCTAAATAAGTTTCCATTTACCCTCCATAAAACGGTAAATCATCACTTTCAATAACAACTTGATTATCTTGTTTAGGTTTTTCTACCCATTGAGATTGAGCCATTTTATTTGCCATGCTTACTTGTTCTATTACTGGCTCTTTTGATTCAACCCATTTGAATATTGAAAGTTGTGGTGAACCATTGAAACAACTAAATTTCATTTCTAGTACATCAATGTCAGCGTAGTAGTAGTTATTACCACTCTTTGCTATTGCTGTGTTTGGTGTTGGCTCACCAGCGTCTTTTGAGAAACCTACAAAGTAAGTTAATTTATCTTGTGGGTTTTTGTAATTAGTTGCAGGAATGTTCCAATATTGTTTTCCATTCTTGCTAGTGCTTCTAAATATTCTTAATTTCATTTTTTAACCTCGTATTTTTTATTTATAGTTTCATCTTTCCAATAATCTTTTTTATATTTGCATTTATCTTGCGACCAATCTCTTAATTGTCTTTTCTTTACGTTGCATACATAAGTGAATAAATCTTTACCATCAATGTTTCCAATTTTTTTGTGTTGGTCGAATAGTTGGTGTTCGTTAAGTCCATATCTTTGATAGCAACCGAATATGTTATATACGTTTCCAAGTCCACTACAACCTTTTGATATTAAATGGCAACAGCATTCATCAACAGTTATAGGAAGGTGTGGTGGGAATATTGAACGACCTTCTTGCATATTCCACACCTTTTCCTTCACTTCTCTTGGTATTTGTTTTGCTTTTGTAAAATCACCTTTTGCCATTCTTTTTATATCCTCCACCCCAAGTTCTTATTTTGTTTTTAATACCTTCATGAAGCTTTGAATGACAATCAGCACATAACACTACACAATCTTTTTCTTTTTCATCAAAGAAATGTCTATATTTTTTGTGATGAATATGCAGCGTTGTTGGGTTGTCTTTAAAATATTTTTTGCAAAACTTACATTGGAAATTATTATTTATAAGCATATTTTTTCTAAAATTTCGCCAATATTTAGTTTGTAAATATGTTGCATAACTAATTAAATTTCCATCAGGTGCTAAAATTGTTTTTTCATAAGGCTTATTAGCATTATTTTGCATTGCTTACGAATACCTCTAAATCACTAGCCTTAATTGTTTTTGGATCAGTTGTGTGATTAAGGTTTAAGATATTTGCTTTTTGTGTATTAGTTAATTTGTTAAATCTATCTAATAGTTCTTTACTTGGAATATCAGTGAAAGCACCACTACCTTCTTCCATATCTTCCATTTCTTCGTAGGAAGCAATACTTTCAGATGTACCAAAGCCGATTAAGGCAAGGCTTCTTCCGATAGCACAAGTTTCACATCGTTCATAACACTTATCTTTGTTTCTTAATGCTCTAGCGTGTGCAACTGATAAAATATTTGAATGTTCATCACTTACGATTGCTTCAAATACAACGTAGTTTTCACTTTCAATATAGTTTGTTGTAATCTTTCCAAGTGGAAATACGCTTCTAAATGCGACAATTCTATCTTTAACTTGATTGTATTTTTTATTTTGAAGTGTAATGCTTGGCATTTTATCATTTGCTTTTTTAATTTGTTCAAATATATTTTTTTCTTTTTCCATGCTATTTTCCTTCTCTTGCATATTTATATGATGTGGTTGTATTTATATTTAGATATTTAGCAATGGCATTAGGGTTCATTGTTTTAGATAATTCTTTTATTTTTGAAATAATTTCATTACTTGTTTTGTTAGTCGGTGATATTCCACATCTGCTCTTACCAAAATTTCTTTCCAATGCGTGTTTTTTTGAATGTTCAGTAGCACTTATTAGTTCAAGATTTTCTATACGATTATCAGTTTTTATTTCATTAATATGATGAATATGTTCGTTTCTTTGTAATTTTCTACCTAAATACTTTTCCATCACCAATCTATGAACATATACATTTTTGCCATCTACACGCAAAGTTAAATATCCATTTTTTTGTAATCTTGGTGCAATATCTTTTGCTCTTGATTTTTTCATTGCTTCGCTAATATGATTTTTATGTTTTTCTGATAACTTTTTTCCCAAATGTGCGTTCCTAATATTATTTTTGCCTACATCAGTCATTAGTCATTTTTTCCTTTCTTCGTTATTCTTATTTGTTCAGATACTGGTACAAGTTTTAAGTATTTCTCGTACAAGCCATCTTGTTTAAGTCTTTCGTTATCTACTCTTTTTTGTAATGTACTTTCTACATATGAGATAGTTAAGTAATCGTTCTTAAAAGTCTTAATTCCGTTTTCTTTGAATAGTTTAATCAAAGGTTCTTTAAGTTGTGCTTTATACATATTTAGTTTTTGTTCATATGTTTCTAGCATTTCTATTGCGTCTAATACATCATCTAGTGAAACTATTTCATTAAGTTTCTTTTCTACGATTTCGTTGGTTTCTTCAATTTCAATGATTTCGCCAGTTTCACTATTTACTATTGTTTTCATTTATATTCCTCCAATTTCTCAATACACTCGTTTATGTTGTTTCTAATCTCTTGCATATCTGCAATTAAATCGTTAAATGAGATAATCTTATAACCTTCGGCTTTTCTACCAGCACTTACTTGAACATTAGTAAGTAGTTGCTTTATGTAGTTGCAGTCGGCAATGAATGTTTTTAGATCATCAGCTTGTTGCTTATAATCTTTGTCTTTTCCAATATTCATTGAGTTGCATATAGGACAACATTTCTTCCAAAGGTTTCCTACTTTTGTTTCGTTTGGCTCTGTAAACTTTGAGCCACAATCTTCACATACGTATTTAGCCATACATTGCCAACTCCTTTGCTAACTTTTCGTGTTGTTTCTTTTGCCAAGCTTCTAACTTTTCATCAGATAGGAATACACATTCGTTACGATTTTTAAGAAACAATGAACATTCTTCGTTTTTGCAAGTTTTGTAGTCATAATTTCCACAAATACATTGCTTATTAAAGTATTTTTCTAGTTCATCGTTAGTTATTCTTTTATCTACCATGTGTCTAATACCTTCTTTTCTTCTACTTTTGGTTTGTCTTTTTCCCATACAGCCATCATTTTTTGTTTCCAGTTCTTTATAGGGTTTCCTTTAGAATCTTTCCAATTAGCAACAGAGTAATACTCAAAGAATTTTTTAGCGTCCACACCATTATTTCTTTCTCTACAATAGTTTTCTATTTCATCTAAAGTTGGTGGTGTGAATTGCCTTATACTATTATTCTTTTTATTCTTTTTATTCTTATATTCTTTAAGTGTTGTTATTTGATTGTTATTTGTTTGTTGCTCGTTTGTTATTTGTTTGTTATCGTTATCTTCTAAACATTGATATTCTTCCCATTTATTCACAGTTATACGTGTTAATTTGTTTGTTGATTTTATTGATATTTCGCCAGTTCTCTCTAATCTAGCTAAACAACCTCTTATTTGTTGAATTGATAAGCCTGTATTCACTGATAATTTAGCTAACGATGTTGGAAATGTTCCTTTAGGATATTGTTCACCGTGCCATACTTCATCTTTGTAGTTTGCTTGTAATAATATTTCTATCCAGATAGCAACCATATTAGGTTCATCTTTCCAACCCCAGTTGAGCATTTTTCTATCAAGTTTTACATAGCTCACCAGTAAACACCCCCTATTTTCATTTCTTCATATAGTTCAGGTTTTTCTTCCGCAACAGCTTCTAGGTTATCCGTAGATTTATCTAGTAGGTTAATTTGGTTATAATCACCTAGAACTTTATATGCCTTTTTAATATTTTTAATTCCAGATACAAACTTTTTTAATCTTTGGTTTAGAGATTGTTTTATCTCACCACGATCCGTTGTGTACTTATATCCGTTAGAATTACTTGCAAGGTAGATTCTATTAAGTTCAAAATTATCGTTATAGAGTATTACATATTCTTGAAAGGCTCTTTTATTAATGTCTATACCATTTACTTTTAAGTAGTCCATGATTTCATCAGTGGTCTTAAAGTCTTGTAGGAATGGTTTTAGAATTTCTGTCATTTTTTCTATTTCCATATCTATCCCTCACAAACTTTCAAAATAAATGCGACCACTGGTGTAAGCATTAATAGAGTAATGATTGTAAATGCAAGAATATCTTTTTCTAGTTGTGTCATTGTTTTTATCCTCACTTTCTTGTATAATGTGAGTAGAATTTTTTGGAGTAAATTCTACTTGGTGTGTTCCAGCACACCTTTTTTATTGTCTATACATGCCAACCTACAACACACCTTTTGGATAGAATAGGAATTAAAATATGAACATCAAACGTTTAATCGAAAGGAGGTGATTAACCAAAAATGAAATATAATGTATTGAGTGGCATGGTGTTTGGACTAATGGTTGTAGGCTCGTATGTATAGACAATTATTTGTTTATTCAGCGTATTGCCATTTATATCCGTATGCTGATAGTTGCATACCATTACAGCAATTTCTAATTGATACAGAAGCACAAGCCTTACCAATGCTTTTAGCAGCCATTGATATGCTTGGATAATTCTCTACAACTTCATTTGTTTCTATATCAAGTTTTTTTACTGGCTTTGGTGGCTTACCGAAAGCATATTTATTTAATTGTTTTTCTGCGTGTTCTTGATTTTCTTTTTGAGATACCCATTCAAGATTTTCAACGCAATTATTATGTTTGTTTCCGTCAATGTGATTTACTTCTTTTTTTATATTTGGGTTTGGGTTTGGAATAAAGTGTAATGCAACTAATCTATGAATTGCTTGTCTTTTATGAACACCATTTTTAGATAAATCTACATCTTGATATAATCTATTTGATGGTTTGACAATTCTTGAACCATTTTTATATAATCTCTTTACATTACCTTTGTTGCTTATTTGATATAAGCCTTCGTAATTCACAACATCTTTCCAAATTTCGTTCAACTTACCACCTACTTTCTAAAATTAAAAAACCTTATCTATTTTGAGATAAGGTTTTATTTCGCATAATTTTCGTTGCATTCACGTTTAGAATGTATGTTATGCGGTGTTCTTATCTCGACTTTATTATATAATATTTCGTATCTATGTCAATAGATATTTAATTATTATTTGCAATATCGTTCAAGATAAGATTTTTAATATAGCCTTGCACATTATCAAGTGATTTTAATTTTTCTATGATAGCTTCATCAGTTTTAAGGTTAAGTTTTAACTTAAATTGTTTTGTGTTCACGCTATCATATTTTGCCACACTTTTGCGATGATTAGGCGTTGATTTGTTCAATGTATCGTCCTCCCTTATGTTTTCTATATCAACGTTAGGTTCATCAACGATCACTTTAATTTCTGGAAACAAGTCTTTTGTTTGACTCCAAATTTTTGTTCCGTTGTTTCTCTCATACCACTCAAATGTTTCATTTCTATCATAGTGGCAAAACACTTTTCCATATGCGTTTTCAGTGTAGTAAATATAATCGTTTATCATTGACAATTACCTCCGTGTACTATCAGTGTACACTTATTGGTATTTTCTTGTCAATAGGGAATTTATCTTATTAAAAAATTTTCAAATATATACGTTTTTTCAACTAAAACATTTTTACCCCACAATTATACCACAGCACCCCTTTTCGTTTCACTATGAGCCTAAAAATAGCCTTAAATTTAATTCTATGATGTCATTTGAAATAGATTCATGTATCTATGAAATTCATGCGTTATGATCCACAAAAAAAGAGCTAGATTTCTCTAGCCCTCAAAGAAACATTACTTACAAATAAATTGTTGTGTGTAAGTAAAGGAAAATGTTGCACTTTTTACAACTCACAAAAGTGTAAACTTTGCACTTTTTCAAACCATAAAAAAAGAGGTGCTTTCACACCTTTCTTTCGCTAGAACTATCCTAGCCTTGTAAGAACCTAATTAGGTTGCCCCCATATAACTAAATATGGCAGGTCTATCAAACTACCCTACTTACATTCGTATCTCAAGTAGTCATCTAAATTGTATCATAATTGCATAAAAAAAAGAGGCAACTTGAATACCTGCGTATCGTACTCAAATTGCCTTAATCTCAATATCCACACCCTTTCCCTCAAACACAGGAATTAGTGTGATTTTTTGTATGTGTGTTAAGTTATCGTTTTCGATTATCCCATTAGCCACTAAACCATCTATCAACCCTTTCATTCTAAAATTGTCTAGGTCTTGCCTATGGTCTTTGTAGTGAACCTTAAAGATAATCTCTGCTGGATAACCTTCGGTGTAACATTCTTTACAACATAGTTTCACAATCTTCTTATCTAGTTGCTTTACCTTATTAGCCAAATAGTAAGATGTTCTTTCTTCGTTTATATATTCGTTCCAATTTTTAGGAACGTAATCTAAATGTATCTTCATTTCAATATTCTCTTTATTTCCAAAACAATTCTAGTGATTAGATTTACCATATCTTCATCTTGTGCTAAATCTTCTCTTGCAAGTGTATGTAAACAAGCGTGAGTTATTTCGTGAACGATAGTATCTTCTTTGTCTTTATTATCTAAAACGTAGATTTCTTTTTTATCAAAATCACAATACCCAACACAATCTAATATCTTCATTATTTCGGTTGGTTTCTTTACAATCTTGAACTTATAATTTTTATCAAATACTTTCATTTTTTATTTCCTCTGCAAGTTTATCTAATTCATCTTCGTATTCATCAATACTCATAAACTTAACATAATTTCTATTTGCTTCGGTTGGTGTCCATAAGTAGTCTATAACGTATAGGCAAGTTCCATCTTCTCTACTATCTTCAACACTAACCATACAAACATAATTATTTTTAAGTAATAGATGTACTAGCTTTTGACAATCATCATAATTGTATGTTGAAATCTCGTTCATTTTGTTTCATCAAACCATAAAGGCTTTTCTATGTTATGGTCTTTTAAGAATTGTGAGAAAATAGATGTCATTGTAAAATCGCCACCTTCTTCTACGAAATACTTATGTGCCAATCGCATAATCTCAAATGTTTCGTTCTCATAGTGATTCATCATTACTAACATTTCAGTTCGTAATTGATTTTGCTTTTGTAGTTGCATATCATTCTTGACTTGGCTTACATCAGCTTTAATTTCATTGATGGCTTGTAATAATTCGTTGTTCTTATCTTCCTTTTTATCTTTTCTTTGGAAGAATAACTCTAATAATTTTATTGCTGTACCACCACAAACAAATGTGATGATATATTCTATTGCTTTTTCCATATTCTATTTCCTCACTTGTTCTAAAAACCAATCTTTTGATTTCATTTCTACGTTGATTTGTTTATCTACGTATTCAATTTTCCCTTTACGTTTTCTATTCACTTGAATTGTGATTATTGGTGTTGAGTTATCTTGTATCTCATACCCAGCCATTTGTCCGTACCCATTCCAATAGTTTATAAATGCACCATTAGAAACTAACCAACCTTTATCTTCGTAGATGTCATACGAATTATAGTTGGCTCTTAAATGTTTCACAGGGATAGCGTACGCTTTATGAGTATGAGAACGAATTACTATATCGGCTATATCTTGTGTGGCTTTGTCTAATTGAACACTCTTACCTACTGCACCTTGTAACGTACTACCGCCACTTGTTCCGTGTTGGTTGTAAAGCAAGATAGTAGCGTGTGTTGTTCTCTTATCACCGTGTTTATGATACGGAATATTTAAGAACGTAAATACTCCACTTGGATAATATTTTTTAGGTAAATCTTCATCGTACTTTGTAAGATTTGAAACTATCATATCCATAGGGTTTATGCCTACATCTTTTGAGCTTCGTTTTTCGTGATTACCTAAAGTCGCATTGATACATTTACCCTGTGCTACGATTGGTTCAAGATAAGTCGATACCATTGTGATTTGATTAATGGGTGAAATGGTGTCATTGAAAACACTAGCAGGTACTCGCCCTACAATAGTGTTCTCAATTAAGTCCCCATTCAATAAAAATAGAGCATTGTCAGTTTGCTCTATGTAATCTACAACAGCCTTGAAATAAGTTAAGTCGAAGTTCTCATTACCCAAATGCACATCAGCCAATGGAATGATTTGAATTATTCCATCTTTAGCATTATCAACATCAATAACTAATCGGTTATTATAGTTTTTAACCTTCATTTACTATTCCTTTAATTTTGTTCAATTTATCTTCTGCAATCGTAAGTTTATCGATTGCTTCGTAATATAAATCTTCGTAATCTTTTTTAGGTTCTTTATCGTACACATCGCCTGTATGACAAACACCTCTTAAATATTCGCTATAAGGCATTTTTGGTCTTAATGTAAGTCTTTTACCTGTGTACATATCGTTTAGATTAAGGTCATAAACAATACAAGCCTTACCTTCGTAAATTGATTTATCAGAGTAAGCACCTTCACTAACTCTTACTATTCCATCTTTAATTCTTTCAATGGTTACGATATGACCATCGCCACTTAAATCTTTGTTATCAGAGAATATCAACCAATCGCCTTCTTGCAACGAATTACCGATGTAAGTGTTATCTAATTTACCACCGCTCTTGCGACCTTTGTATCTATCAAAAATAGACACTGCACTACCTATTACTGATTTTTCAATTTGACCTGTTCGCCAATAATGTAAGCAACCAGCAACATAAGTACAATTTGATTTCTTACCTTTTTTAGCCGAATAAGGATAACCATAAGTGTAGTAATATCCACCACAACCTAATTGGTCTAATGTGTAAGTTGGTGGGAAGAAAAACGTATCACCACCAAACGCTTTTGAACGAGCTTCGTTGATAAAATATTTGCGATTATCAAATGCGAATTGAATTGGTTTATCTTCTAAAATTGGTTGAAATTTCATAGTGATACCCCATCGCCATCGTTATACTTTTTTGCTTCTTCCATATCTTCATCTTTTACTTCCCAATGCTCTTTGATTAGTAAGATAGATTTGCCATAGACTAAAAATACGATTGCGATTTTAAGTGTTTCCATTTCATCAGCAAACTTTTTGATTAATGGTTCATAGCAATAGATACCTACGATGATTAAAAGAATAGATACTAATTTCATAGCAAAGTTAATGCCACCATTTAGTAGTTTCTTTAAGTCAAAATCGTTTCTATGTTTAACACCACCTGCTACCGTATGGGCTATTGTACCTATACATAGACCGATGATAAAAGGCACTTGATTTTCAAGTACGATTAAAATATCTTTCATAAGTTTTCCTTTCGTACAAAAAGGCTCTAGTTAAGAGCCTTTTAGTCTTGTTTTCTTATATTGTTATAATAATTTTTAGTTAGATTCCTAATTCAGTTTCTAAATCTTGAATTTCTTTTCTCCAAGCTTTACGTTGCTCGATTACTTCTTGATAATATTCTTCAGGTCTGCCACCTTCACGAATAGAGTTATAGATGTAATCTGTATCAGCAAGTTTCTGCTTTAATTCAGCAATACGTGCTAATTTAGCTTGTTCAGCTTGAATTCTATCGTATTCTTCTTGGTCAAAGATAAGTTCACCATTAATAAATTTATAGCAACCAGAAGCTAGACCATGTTCGATTGTTGAAGCTTGTCCATGCCAATCCCAGTCTCCTTCTAATACAGCCATAAATGAATTAATATATCCCCTATCGTTATAGCCAAATCTATAATTGTGCATTACTAATTCTGCCATTTTGAATTTTCTCCTTTTCAATTAATACGTAATTCCATATATTTTAATCCTAGAATAATATATATCTGGACCACCATTTTTATCTAATGTAATAGATTCACCATTTTTAACTAAAAAAGGAATTCCACTATTAAGAGAGAATTCATTATTTAGTAATATTTTTGTTTTTCTACTTTCGGCATTATATGTAGTAGAATCAGAATAACAATCATTTATTGCTGTATATACTAATGTATCTACACC
>JAGHSX010000148.1 GCA_018065645.1 Candidatus Scybalousia scybalohippi | reverse complement strand
TGTAAGGTCTGTCCCAAGTGTCAGCACAAACAACTTGCATTGTGTGAGGAGCGTTCATGATAAGGTTGTTCTTCTTGTCAGCCTTGCCATCTTCGATGTCTTTAACTTCTTTTCTTATCTGGATAAGAGCATCGCAAAGACGATCCAATTCACTCAATGGTTCACTCTCTGTAGGTTCTATCATAAGAGTTCCGTGAACAGGGAATGCAACTGTAGGTGCGTGGAAGCCATAGTCCATAAGACGTTTAGCTATGTCACCACATTGAACATTTGAAGTCAATGAGAATTGGTTGCAGTCAAGGATGAATTCGTGAGCACACATACCATGTTTTCCGTGGTAAAGGATGTTGTATGCAGAAGACAAACGAACTCTCATATAGTTAGCGTTAAGGATTGCGAAAGCAGTAGCATCTTTCAATCCGTTGCCACCCAATACCTTCAAGTAAGCGTAAGAAATTGGTAACAACATTGCAGAACCGAATGGAGTAGAAGCAACATTTGAACCGAATTTTTCACCAGGAAGGTAATCTGCAAGTTCTTTTGTACAAGCGATAGGACCAACACCAGGACCACCACCTCCGTGAGGCATTGCGAATGATTTGTGTAGGTTCATGTGACAAACGTCTGCGCCTATATAGCCAGGACCTGTCCAACCTATTTGTGCGTTCATGTTAGCACCGTCCATGTATACAAGACCACCATTGTCGTGGATTATCTTAACGATGTCAAGTATTCTTTCTTCAAATACACCATGAGTAGAAGGATAAGTAATCATCAAGCAAGAAAGATTATCTTTGTTTGCTTCAGCTTTAGCCTTCAAATCTTCAACGTCTATTTCTCCGTCTTCAGTAGCTTTAACAACAACTATTTGCAAACCAGCCATAGCTGCAGAAGCAGGGTTTGTACCGTGAGCAGAAGAAGGGATAAGACAAACTGTACGGTTCTCTTGTCCGTTAGCACGTTGGTAATTTCTGATAGTAGAAAGACCTGCGTATTCACCAGCAGCACCAGAATTTGGTTGGAAGCAAACTCTAGCAAAACCAGTTATTTCGCAAAGAATATCGTTTAGGTTAGATATCATTTCTTGATAACCTTCTGTTTGGTCTTTTGGAGCAAATGGGTGAATATTTGCAAATTCTGGCCAAGTGAAAGGTATCATTTCAACAGCTGCGTTAAGTTTCATTGTACAAGAACCAAGTGGAATCATTGCACGGTTAAGAGAAAGGTCTTTAACTTCCAATTTCTTAAGATAACGCATCATTTCTGTTTCTGAATGGTATAGAGAGAATACTTTTTGAGTCAAGTATTTGCTTTCTCTCTTTACACAACCACAAATAACTTCACCTTTAGCAAGTTCTTTAACAGCTTCTGCTTTCTTGCCATTAGCTTCTGCCAATACAGCAAGGATAGCGTTAACATCTTCCAAAGAAGTTGTTTCGTCAAGAGCTATAGATATTGTCTTGTTGTCTATTAGGTTGAAGTTCATTTGTTGTTTAACAGCAACTTCCAATACTTTGTTTGCATCAACAGGAGTAGTGAAACGAACTGTATCAAAGTACATCTTGTTCAATTGTTCGTAACCATACTTAGCAGCTTCTGCAGCAAGAGTCATAGCCAAAGCGTGAATATCTTCTGCTATAGCTTTGATGCCTTCTGGTCCGTGGTAAGCAGCATATTGTCCACTAACGATAGCTAGTAGGGCAGATGCAGTACAAACGTTAGATGTAGCTTTTTCACGTTTGATGTGTTGTTCTCTTGTTTGAAGAGCTAGACGGAAAGCTTTGTTTCCTTGCATATCTACAGTTTGACCTATGATACGTCCAGGAATGTTACGTTTGTAGTCTTCTGTTGTAGCCATAAATCCAGCAGATGGACCACCGAATCCCATAGGGTTACCAAATCTTTGAGAAGTACCAGTTACAGCGTCAGCTCCAAGTTCTCCTGGAGGAGTTAAAAGAGCAAGAGAAAGGATGTCTGCAGAAACAGCAACTTTAACACCCTTAGCTTTAGCATCAGCTATGAATTGTCTGTAATCAAAAACTTCACCATTTTTGTTAGGATATTGAACTAAAACACCAAAGTATTCTTCATTCAATTCCGCCTTTGCAGGGTCTGCAATAACAAGCTCTATGTTTTTAGGAAGAGCTCTTGTTTTCATAACCTCTATACATTGAGGGAACAAGTTCTCATCAACGAAGAATTTGCAAATACCATTCTTTTGTTGTTCTCTTGAACGAGCATAGAAGAACATAAGCATAGCTTCAGCATCTGCAGTTGCTTCGTCAAGAAGAGAACAGTTTGCCAAAGGCATACCAGTCATAGAAGCGATTACTGTTTGGAAAGTAAACAAAGCTTCAAGTCTTCCTTGAGAAATTTCAGCTTGGTATGGAGTGTAAGATGTGTACCAACCTGGGTTTTCAAGGATATTTCTTTGCAATACGCCTGGAAGGATTGTATTGTAGAATCCCATACCGATATAAGATTTGTAAATCTTATTCTTAGCAGCGATTGCTTTGATATGATTCATATATTCAAATTCGTTCATTCCAGCTGGAAGATTGATTTTATCTTCAAAACGAATTTGAGAAGGGATAGTCTTGTCAATAAGTTCGTTGATACTACCAACGCCTATTGTTTTCAACATAGTCTTCACGTCTTGTTCTTGTGGACCATTGTGACGTGATGCGAAATTATTTGTAATCATTATTTATTAGTTTTATTTATTTTTCAATATTGTGTGCAAAGATACGAATTTCGTTTTACTTGTACGAATTAAACTTACATATTTGTGAAAATTCTTTTCTTTGCTTTTCTCTATGTTTTGTGTCAGGGTAACCGACAGATATTATCAAAGGAATTCTTTTCTTGTCTGGAACATTCAATAGTTTCTTTATTTTCTTTTCAGAAAACCATCCTATCATACAAGTTCCAAGACCTAACTCCGCAGCCATAAGACAAAAATGCTCTGCAGCCATACCTATATCCATAAGTCTGTACTCTTTGTCTTTTATGACCATTCCCATTCCTGCCATTAGACTTTCTTTCTCAAGAACTATAGCAACAAAAGCTTTAGCACCATAAGCAAAGCGGTTTATTCCACCATCACTTGCAGCACTTCTTACTTCTTTCAATAAAGATTCTTCATTTATTACTACAAAAGTCCAAGGTTGAGCATTACAAGCAGAAGGGGCTAGCATCGCAGCCTCTATACATTGCTTGATTTTCTCTTCCTCAACAGGTTTGTCTAGATAACGTCTATCACTTTGACGTTTTTCTATCAGTTCTCTAAACTCCATAGATTATTAGATGCTAGCAGAAATGAATTCTCCGTCTGCTTTTACTTTCTTGATAAGTCCTTGAAGAACGTTACCTGGACCAACTTCTACGAATGTAGTTGCGCCGTCAGCTATCATAGCTTTGCTGATTTGAGTCCATTTTACAGGAGAAGTCAATTGTTTGATAAGATTTTCTTTTATAAGTTTGCTATCAGTCATTGGCATAGCGTTAACATTTTGATAGATTGGGCATATAGGAGTTACAACTTCTGCCTTTTCTATAGCTTCTGCCAATTCTTGTCTAGCACTTTCCATAATAGGAGAGTGGAAAGCACCACCTACTTTCAAAGGTAAAGCTCTTTTAGCACCTTTTTCTTTAAGTATAGCACATGCTTTTTCTATACCAGCCATTGTACCAGAGATAACCAATTGACCAGGACAGTTGTAGTTAGCAGGAACAACTACTTCGTCAGTAATGCTTGCACAAACTTCTTCTACTACAGCGTCTTCCAATCCTATGATAGCAGCCATTGTGCTAGGATTTGCTTCACATGCTTTTTGCATAGCGTTAGCACGGATAGAAACAAGTTTCAAACCATCTTCAAATTTCATTGCTTTTGAAGCAACCAATGCAGAAAATTCACCAAGAGAGTGACCTGCAACCATGTCAGGAGTAAAGTTTGCACCTAAAGCGTGTGCTAATATTGTGCTATGAAGAAATATAGCAGGTTGTGTAACTTTTGTTTGTTTCAAGTCTTCTTCTGTACCTGCAAACATTATATCTGTTATAGAAAAACCAAGTATTTCATTGGCTTTTTCAAACATTGCCTTACATTCACTATTATTGTCATACAAATCTTTACCCATTCCAATGAATTGGGCTCCTTGTCCAGGAAATACAAATGCTTTTTTCATAGTATAAATAAGTATTAGTTATAATAATATTATTCAAAATAATCTGCAAAGGTAATATTTTTTTTTCAAAAAGATACTTTTGCATGTGTATTTTTCCAAAAAGAACATTTTCTATTATATATAAT
>JAGHSX010000190.1 GCA_018065645.1 Candidatus Scybalousia scybalohippi | reverse complement strand
GACGTATATATTGTATATAAAAAAATCAGATAAACGGATTAAATAGATTAAAACGAGGAGTTGATTTTCTAACTCTTCGTTTTATTTGCGTAACTCTTCGTTTTAGAAAAATAAAACGAAGAGTTAGAAAATTTTTATTTGATGTTTTTCTTTTACAAAAAAAAGAGAATATTTCTTTCTGCTAAAAAGACAAAAAATAAAAAAAAACTCTTAGGCCACAAGAATAAGACCTAAGAGCAACAATAACCTTTTAACTAATCTTTATTATGAAAATAATATTCTTGTCTGTTTGTGTTCAACCCTTGTTATTTGATAAGGAATGTATATTTAGGGTTGTCATAGTTTTTCAAAGCTTGAGCAGTACCTCTTGCAACAGCTTTCAATGGATCGTCTGCTACGTGTACAGCAAGTTTTGTTTTTGCAGAAATTCTCTTGTCAAGACCTCTTAGCAAAGAGCCACCACCTGCCAACCATATACCTGTTCTGAATATATCAGAAGCAAGTTCTGGAGGAGTCATAGCCAAAGCTTCAAGAACTGCACTCTCTATCTTGGCAATACTCTTGTCTAATGCGTGTGCTATTTCTTTGTAGTTTACTCTTACTTCTTTTGGAGTACCTGTCAAAACATCTCTACCTTGTACTGCGCAATCTTCTGGAGCTTCTTCCAACTCTGGTACAGCTGCACCACATTGGATCTTGATATTTTCTGCCATACGTTCTCCAATATAGATATTGTGTTGCTTACGCATATATTCAACTATATCTGTATTGAATTCATCTCCGGCAATTCTTATACTCTTGTTGCAAACAATACCACCAAGAGCTATGACAGCGATTTCAGCAGTACCACCACCTATATCAACTATCATTGTTCCGTTAGGAGCAAGCACGTCTATACCTATACCTATTGCAGCTGCCATAGGCTCATGTATAAGTCTTACATCTTTTGCGCCAGCCTGTTCTGCAGAATCTCTTACAGCTCTTTCTTCTACGTTTGTAATACCAGAAGGAATACAGATAACCATCTTAAGAGCTGGAGGGATAATATAATTCTTGGTTGGGAGCATTTTTATCAACTCCTTAATCATAGCATTTGCCATATCAAAGTCTGCTATTACTCCATCACGCAAAGGACGAATAGTCTTAATATTGTCGTGTGTTCTACCATCCATTTGCATAGCTGTTCTACCAACAGCTATTATCTTCTTAGTAGTAACATCTATGGCAACGATAGAAGGTTCATCCACCATAACCTTTCCATCATGCATTATTATAGAGTTGGCTGTTCCCAAGTCTATAGCTACTTCTCTTGTTAGAAATGAAAATAATCCCATATTTTATTCTACTATAATTTCTTCTTTTAGTTGTCTTGTTTTACGAAACTTATTCTTTTTTGTTACAATTTTCTTTACAAAAAGTGGATTTTTAGTGTTTGAAGTGACGGAAACCTGTCATTGCCATTGCAATATTATGTTCCATACAGTAGTCTACACTTTCCTTATCTCTTATAGAACCACCAGGTTGAACAATAGCTTCTATTCCTTGTTCGTAAGCAATACTTACACAATCCTGGAATGGGAAGAATGCATCTGAAGCCATTACCGCACCTTTTAGGTCAAATCCAAAGTTCTTAGCTTTTTCTATTGCTTGTTTCAAAGCATCAACTCTTGATGTTTGACCTGTACCTGAAGTCAACAATTGACAGTTCTTTGCTAAAACTATTGCATTTGATTTAGTATGTTTTACCAAAATGTTTGCAAATGAAAGATCTTTCTGCTCTTCTGCAGTAAACTGTCTGTTTGTTACAGAAACTATTTCCTCAGGTTTTTCAACCTTTGTATCTTTTTCCTGTACCAAAACGCCATTAAGCATAGAGCGGAACATATAAGAAGGTTTTGCTACTTGCTTACGTTTCAATATTATTCTATTTTTCTTTGAGAACAATATATCCAATGCTTCTTGATCATAGTCAGGAGCTATACATACTTCCATAAACACTTTGTTCATTTCTTCTGCTGTAGCTGCATCAACTTTTCTGTTTGTTACAAATATACCACCAAAAGCTGAAACAGGATCACCTGCCAATGCATCAAGATAAGCTTGTTTCAATGTATCACGAGAAGCCAAGCCACAAGCATTATTGTGTTTAATAATAGCAAATGTTGTGTCTGTGAAATCATCTATAAGATTGCAAGCAGCATCTATGTCACCTATGTTGTTGTATGAAATTTCTTTTCCGTGAAGTTGTTCAAATGCTTCATCCAAATCTCCATAGAATACACCTTTTTGATGAGGGTTTTCTCCATAACGCAAAGAGTTTGTCTTTGTAACACTTTCTGCGAAAGTTTCTATGTTTGTAAATTGGTTGAAATATTTGAATATCATTGTATCGTAGTGAGAAGAAGTAAGGAAAGCATAAGAAGCAAACAGTTTTCTATCTTCTAAATCACTAAAGTTTTTCTTTTCATCAAGAAGTTTTTCCAACAATGCATACTGGTCTTTTGATGCTACGATGATAACATCTTTAAAATTCTTAGCAGCAGCTCTTATCAAAGAAATACCGCCTATGTCTATCTTTTCTATTATTGCTTGTTCTTCTGCGCCACTCTTTACTGTGTCTTCAAAAGGATACAAGTCAACAATTACAAGGTCTATCTCTGGAATTTCATATTGAGCCATTTGCTCTATATCTTGTGGGTTGTCTCTACGAGCAAGAATTCCACCAAAAACTTTTGGATGCAATGTTTTTACTCTACCGCCTAAGATAGAAGGATATGAAGTAAGACCTTCTACTGTCTTTGCTTCAACTCCAAGAGATTTTATGAAATCAAAAGTTCCTCCTGTTGAATATATTTCTACGTTTAAATCATTAAGTTTCTTTACTATTGGTTCTAGACCATCTTTATTGAAAACTGAAATTAACGCTCTTTTTATTTGTTTCATTTTATAAGATTTTTTTGTAGGCTCAGAAAAAAAATTATTCTTCTGTCCAATAATTATTTATTATTTCTTCTATTTCATTTAAAATTTCTTCTTTACCATCTGAACTTACAGATGAAGACAAATGCATTTTTGGCAACTCTTCCCAAGTTTCCAGTAAAGTGGAAGAGAATAAAGCAACCTTTTCTTCTGTTTGCTTTTTGCTTTGTTTATCTGTTTTGGTAAAGATTATTTGTACTGGCACGCCATTTTCTCCAAGAAAATTGATAAACTCCAAATCTATCTTTTGAGGAGTAAGTCTGGAATCAACAAGAACAAACACCGTCAAAAGAGTTTCTCTTTTTAGAATATAGGTGTTTATCATCTTCATAAACTTTTCTCTCTCCCCCTTTCCTACTTTTGCGTAACCATAACCAGGAAGGTCAACCAAATACCAGAAATCATTTATTAGGAAATGGTTTATCAGTTGTGTTTTTCCTGGAGTAGAAGATGTTTTAGCAAGAGACCTATTATTGCAAAGCATATTTATCAGGGAAGATTTTCCCACATTACTTCTCCCAATAAAAGCGAACTCTGCTCTGTTTGCCTCTGGACATTGTGAAAGTTTTGAAGAACTTATCACAAATTCTGCTTTTGTTATCTTCATAGCTTTTTATTTGTCTAATGGATTACAACTCCATATTCATATATCTCTTACGCTTTTCTTCGTATATGTCTCCTATGGTTACAAGGATTCCAGTTTCTTCAACATCTGAGAAATGTTTGTTTATAGAAGTTCCAAAACTCTTCATTGTAGAAGAAAGGTTCATATAAGCATTTACCAATGGTGGTACTGTTTCTCCTTTTTCTCTTACTCTATGAAGAAGAGTTTGATAATCTTCCTTGTAATTCTTTCCGCTAAACATATTAACCAATTCGTTATAGTCTGTCTCTATGTTTATAGCTTCTCTTGGCCATACCAAGCCTTCATTATCTGGAAAATGTTTCTTATAGAAGTAAAGAATATAATCTCTTGCTGTTTTATCCATAGATGGATACATGGTAATCTTTCCAAACCAGTACTTGATTTCTCCAGCCATAGTTTGAGCCAAACCACCTAAACCATCCCAAAGATTGTCTAAAGAATACATACCTTTTCTCAATGAAGCAGCAGGTTGATAGTCTGGACGAACAAAGCTTCTACCCAACTCCATTGTATATGGCCAATATTCTTTCATGAAGGATTCTGAGAAATTAAATAGGTCTGCTGTTGCTGACAGAAGTTCTCCGTTAGCCTGCATAAACACATCTTTTCCTACTATGAAACGATATCCACCTACTATCTCTTCATCTACAGGATCCCAAACGAACAACTGTTTGTAGCAATGTGGCTCTGGAGCTATGTCGTATTGGTCAATATCACACTCTGTTCCACTACCACCACCTTGAGCACCAAAACTAATTTCTCTCAATCTACCAATTTCTCTCATAATGTTAGGACTCTTATGTGCAGTAGTTACATATATTTCTCTACCACCATAATTTGTCTTACGGAAAAATATATCGCTGGTCAATTCCTCCTTTATAAGATTCTTATCTACTGGAGGAATTACATAAGAAGTATCCATTGATTTATTCATAGCACAAATATTATTTTGTTAATACTATCTTGTTTTCTAGTTTTATTATTATGCAAGGAATTCTGCATCCTTATACTCCTTCAGATCATAAACGTGTGATCTGATTTTATCTGCCCACTCTTGCGCTTTGTATTTATTTTTATCCAATGTTGCTGCAGGAATAGGTTTTCCAAAGGTCATCTTAATTGTTTTTCCTTGCAATTTAAACATTTCTCTTGGCAAGAGAATCATCTCTAAGTCAAACTTGATGCCAAAGAATTTTCTAATTTTGTAAAGTCTGTAGAAACCTTTGCTGTTTCCTCCATCTATGTACACAGGAACTATATCTCTATTGTATGTTTGAGCTTGCTTTACAAAAGATTTTTTCCAACGGAAGTCTTGTAATTTACCATCTATAATCTTGCTCTCAGTTCCTGCAGGAAAGAACATCATAACACTATCTCCCTTGAAAGCTTCATTCAAAACTGAATGATTTGAGGAGTTTCTTCCATACTTGTTGATAGGGACAAAGATCCCTTTCAATCCTGGCAGTTGACACAAGATATCATTAACAGGGAAAAGCAAGTCTCTTCTTTTTCTACCCATCAAACTGATAAGAGAAACTCCATCCATAGATCCTATTGGATGATTTGCAACTATCAATGGGCGTCCTTCATAAGGCACATTTTCAGGATTTGTTATTTCTATTTTTAAATCGAAATATTCGATTAAAGCATCAGCGAAATCAACGCCTTTCTTGTCACGATACTCATATATAGCCGCATTTATCTGGTCTAGACATATAAGTTTCTTGAACTGCTTCAATAAAGGCTTTGGAAGTATTTTTAGCAGAGTTTTATTTTTTGAGGCGATAATCTTCTCCAAAGAAATAAACTTCGGAGTTATCTCTACCTCTCTATTCTGATTCTGTAGATTATTGGTTTCTTCTGCCATTAGACTAATTGGTTATTGTTATTTTCAAACGGCAAAGTTACAAATTTTAGTTGTTTTTCCAAAATATATAATAGACAATTTTTTCCCAGCAAAAATAAATAACAAAAAAACGTATTTATTTTGCTAGAAAATAAATATATAAAAGCAAGTTTTAAGAAACTAAAACGAAGAAATATTTCAGCAAAACTTCGTTTTATTTTACGGAAACTTAGAATTGTTTTTATTACTGCAATTCTACAATAATTCTTCTTTGTTTATCCTCTATTTCCTCTATTCTAACATAGGTACAATCTTCTGGGATAAGATTCTTTACATTATCTCCCCATTCTATGAAACACCATTGTCCAGAATAAAAGTTCTCTTCTACACCAATATCCAAGGCTTGTTCTTCGCTATCCAAACGATAGAAATCAAAATGATAAACTTCTCCTTCTGTTTCCGAAAAATACACGTTACAAATAGCAAATGTTGGAGAACAAACATTGTCTTGAACTTGCAATTCCTTACAGATAGCCTTGATAAAAGTAGTCTTACCTGCGCCCATTTTACCATCAAAAGAGAACACTCTCCTATCACCAACTACAGATATAAATTCTTTTGCAGCCAGACTTATGTGTTCAACATCCTGTATTATTATTTCTTTCTCTTGCATAGGAACAATAATTTTTACTTTTTAGTTAAATGAATGAACGGAATAAGACATTCTTCCATAGAGATTCCGCCGTGTTGGAATGTATTCATATAGTAAGATACGTATTGGTTGTAGTTGTTTGGATAAACGAAATATCCATTAGCTCTTGCAAACACTATTGGAGACATCATAGACAAAGAAGGCAACATAATCTCTGAAGGATTCTTCACATCATAAACTTCTCTTGTATCTACGTCTAAAAGTCTTCCTATTTTGTATCTTAGATTTACAGAAGCTTCTTTATTGGATTTTATTTTGACTGGCTTATGAACTTTCACGCTTCCATGGTCTGTTGTAATGAAAACATCAGCATCTTTGTCTGAAAGATATTTCAAAACTTCCAGCAAAGGAGAATGTTCAAACCAAGTCTTAGTTACTCCTCTATAGGCATTCTCATCGGCAGCCAACTCTCTTACAAGATCGGAATCTGTACGGGCATGAGAAAGCATATCTATAAAGTTATAAACAATAACATTCAAATCATTCTGCATAAAATTAGGCAAAATATCTATCATTCTCATACCATAAGTTACGTTCAAAACTTTATGATAAGTTGTACTTGCCTTTATTCTATGTCTTTTAAGGTTATCAGTTAATAAATCAGGTTCATATTGATTTTTGTTTCCCTCCTTATCTTCATCTATCCAATATTGAGGATAGTTTTGTTTTATTTCCAAAGGAGTCATAGAAGCAAATAATGCATTTCTTGCATATTGTGTTGTTGTAGGAAGAATACTATAATAAATATCTTCTTTCTTTACAGACATTATCTGTTCTATCTTTGGTTTCAACGCCCTCCATTGATCAAAGCGGAAATTATCAAGAACTATTAAGAAAATAGGTCTTTTTCTTTCTTTCAGCAAAGGGAAAACATACTTACTAAGAACCTTGTGAGACATTATTGGAGCTATGCCCTGCTTGTCTTTAATCCACTCGTTGTAATTGTTTTGATAGAAACGAGAGAATCTTTCGTTGGCTTCTGTCTTTTGGTCTTTCAGTATTTCAAATATACTTTCATCTTTAGACGCACTAAGTTCTATCTCCCAATAAACAATCTTTTTATACAACTCTATCCACTCCTCCCATGAAAGATCTTCGTTGATTTTCATACTCAAATTTCTAAACTCCTGCTGGTAGGACATAGTAGAGGTTTGGGTAACAAGACGACTTTTATCCAAATGTTTCTTTAAAACCAAAAGAATTTGGTTAGGATTTACGGGCTTGATAAGATAATCTGAAATCTTTGAACCAATAGCCTGCTCCATTATGTTTTCCTCTTCACTCTTGGTTATCATTATGACTGGAATACTTGGATACTTCAACTTTATCCTTGTCAAAGCTTCCAAACCATTCACACCTGGCATATTTTCATCAAGAAATATTATATCTACTACTTCTTTCTCTAAAATATCCAAGGCTTCCTGTCCATCATTTGCAGGAACAACTTTATAACCTTTTGCCTCTAGGAAAAGTATATACGGCTTTAGCAGGTCGATTTCATCATCAGCCCAAAGAATTTTTACCATTATGTCAACCCTTTCTATTTCTTATGCAGAAAAAAAATCTAGTTCTTTATAAACTTTACAATATCCTCATCTTTTATGTTAGGATATTTCAAAAGTTTTTCCACCTTTCCATTATTCAAAAGAATAATTACAGGCTGTTTGTGTTTAGTAGCTTCAAGGAAAGGTCTTGGATGAACTATTTCGTGTGGCAAGACTTTTGTCTTTGTCTTAACAAAGAACAAGTCCACCAATTCCTTCTTACCCCAGAAGATAAGCACGAAATTAGAATCATCTATGTTGTATTTCTGTCTCATCACATCCAGACGCATAGCTGTCTTTCTGCAGAACTTACAAACAGGAGAATACATACATACTATTTTCTTTCCCTCCATTATATTCATTTGATCTAATGGAGCTGTACTAACCAATTCCTTAAATTTGGTTTCATCTATCTTGGCTGCCTTACCATACAATTTGTACTGTATAGTATCTGGCATAATTACCAAAAGAGAAAGGATCAAAGAAACAGCGCAAATCCATATTGCAGAATATCTTTGATTTTTCTTTATCCAGGAATAAAGAGATTTCTTCTCAGCAACAGGAGATTCTATTTGAGATTCTTCCTGTTTTCTTTCTACACCTTTATTCCAGAACATGAAATAAGACAAAGCCAAAAGAACTATATTTTTTATCAAAGTCTGGCTGTCATTCAATATCAAGACAGTTCCAAAACAATGACAATTTTCTTGTTCTACATTGAACAGAGTAGGTTTTAATAATATGTAAATAGAAAAACCTGCAAGAAATGTTATTATAAGCGTCTTGACTGTTTTTGGATAAAGTCCCACCAAAAGCAATACACCTAAAGCAAATTCTGCTGCAATAAGCAGACGGGTTACTATGGTTGTAACAGTCCAAGAGAACAACTGATGTTCATAAACAAATTGATCAAAAGCATCAATTGAGATATATTTTGTAACAGCTGAAGCTACAAAAACCAATCCTATCAATATACGAACAATCAAACCTATAATATTTCTTGCTTTCATTTTAAATATTTTTTATAATTCTACTTCACTACAAGGGTTTGTACCAAGATTTGGTACATCGTTAGCAGAAATATCAGAACAACTACTATCCCAATCTGCTACATTAAATTGTGTACCATCTGTTGCCTCACAAACGCAATCTTTTGTATCTGTACAAGCAATCATCAATGCACTCAATATAA
>JAGHSX010000055.1 GCA_018065645.1 Candidatus Scybalousia scybalohippi | reverse complement strand
CTCTACCATGTCTTTTTACCCTCAAAAATCACGAAAAATCCACGAAAATTTTACAAAAACATAAGAAAAACGCCTAATTTTTTAATTTTTTCTTCAAAAATCACACAAAAAATATCAAAAGAATTTTTCTTTTCTTTTGATGTTATATCTTCCTATTTATCAGTATCTTCCAATCTATTTTTTTTATCTTTAGTCATTAACAGTCATTAAGACCTCGCATAGAAAAATTCACCCAAATTCACCAAAAAACACCCCGAAAATCACAAAAAAATCTCTATTTTTCTTCTGGAATCCCTCCCATTTTTTTACACACCAATATCCGCCAACAACATATTTCAGTCATTAGTCATCAGTCATTTTCGGTCATTTTTATTCTGCGTTGTGGAGCCAGTCTTGGTCTATGCCTAGCAGACGGCAAAGGTTTATGGCTTCATTTGGCACAGATACGGAATCGTCTGGAATAAGAGAGTAGTCTATATCGTCTGACAAGTTGTCCAAAGAGATAGGGGCCTGCAGATTGCGGTTAATGAATCCTTTTACTCTCAAGCGTTTTGCTTCGGCTTTTATATTGGAATAGTGTGTAGTAACTACTGTAAGAGATTTGCCTTGAGATACAGTGGTGATGAATCCGTTAAGGAGTTTTACACCTTCCACAGGGTTGGTAGTTCTTGCCAATTCGTCCACAAGTACGAGGTAAGGTTTCTGTGTTTTTACCTGTTTGATGATGTTGTCCAGTCCCAATATTTCGGATGCAAAAGATGAAAGGCCTTCGTTTTCGTTCTGTTTGTCGCCTATGGATGTAAGCACATTGTCAAACAGAGCTACCTCACATTTTTCGCAAGGTGAGAACATACCAAACTGTATCATCAGTTGGCTAAGTGCAAGAGTCTTCAACACTACTGTTTTTCCTGCCATGTTGGCTCCTGTTATCAGGATAGGCTTTTCACTTACCTCTATGTCTATGGCTTGGAAATCTTTGCCTTTTTTGTTTAAAGCTTCTTTGACTATAGGGTTGAATGTCTTGGTGTATTTAATAGTATTGTTGCTTGCTATAGAGGGCTTTACAAGGTTTAATTCTATGTTTAGTTCAGCTTTTGCTATAGAGATGTCTAGCAAGGCTACACGGTTGATTTCTTTGAGTATTCTGTCGCTGTGTGGACGCAATTTTTTGCACAACTCTTCTCGTACCTCGTTTTCTATCTCCATTATCTCGTTGTACAATACGTTGGCTTCTGGGCTGTCTTCTTTCTTGTATTGCTCAAAGAGTTTACGTTTTTCTGCCAAGCCTTCTCTATAGGCAGGGAAGATGTAGAACTGGTTTACTTCCAACCCTTCTGGGTCAAGCAAAGAGATGATGTCCTGCAAACTGGCAAAGTGAAACTCCTCACTCTGCAAAGGTTTTATCATTCCTTGTAGTTTCTTACAAGCCAAGCAGAAAGCTTTCAGTTCAAACAAACCTATGTCGTCTAGTGTTTCGCCATTTTTCAAAAGGATAATAGAACCAGAGATGTTATGTATGTCATACAATACACACTCAAACAACATCTTATCGTTGTCCTTGATATGAGAGATAAAGTTCTGGCAATCTTCTGTAAGAGAGTATTGCTTTTCCAGCCAGTTTTTGTCTGTAGAGAATTCCAGGTTGAAAAGCATCTCTCTACCCATAGCTGTCTTTATTATGAGTTTCTCATAGATTGTTTTGAAGGAAGGATGTTCGTTGGTTGCTTGTTTGAAGTTCATAATTCCTTTTTGTTTATAGGTTTATGTCTCTTATATTGTGTATTGGCAGAGCTATCTTTTCTCTAAGGGAAGAAAGCATAGCTTCATTGTTTATCTTGAATCCAAGAGGAGAAACAGGGTTTGCTGTTATTGCCAGCAGTTTTGTTTGATGCAGACAAAGTATCTTGCCTCCACGTTCTAGAAACCAGCGTGTGTTAAGTGGTGAGGAGAAGATGTGGGTGAAATCTTTGGTGATGAGGGTGTAGTCCTGAGGATTCTTTCTCATCTTTATCATTTCCAAGAGTTTGTCTGTTATCATTCCAGGAATGAAAAGAGTCTTGCCTTGTGCAAATAGCTTGTCTTTGTATTTGTCTATCATTAGCAATGAAGGAATTTCCAAATCCAAAACTTCGTTGTCGTTTACAGCATAGATGCCTTGCTTTATGTTGTCCAGTTTTTCTTTCAAGGAATTATCTTCCACACTTGGCAACTTGGTCATGTCATAGACAAATTTGGTTTTGTCTGTTATCTTATCTACAGAGGCAGAGATTACTGCGCCAGTAGAGAGTATCATAGCCTCAGTTATGGAAGGAGAAGCAAAACTCTTTCTAGACAAAGCTCCGTCTATAAGACAGATGTCACATTTCTCTTTTAGAGAGTCTATAAGTTCTTTCAGCCAGGTTGTGTCTGTAGGACCAGAAAGCATAACATTGCCAAAACTCTTGCTGCGAGCTGTTACCAGTCTTCCAAGAGAAGAAGCATAATGTGACAAATCTTCCACTGCAGAGACTATTTGACGTTGGTCGTAAAGCTTTTCCGATGTTATAAACAAAGTCTCTGGATAGACGAATACTCTTGGTTTGGAGGTAGAGGTTACCTGGTCGAGAGTTTCTCCGTCTATACCTATAGATGTGACGGCTACGGATTTAGAAAAAGAATGCAGGCGAGAGAGACAATAGTTCAAAGCCTCAGTCTTGCCTGCATTTTTGTCCATGCCCACAAAAGAAATACTCTTGTAATTCAATATATCTTTTATGAAAGGCATAGTTTTTATTGGTTTAGCAAATGATTATTTGCCTTCGTTTTCCATTCTTTTACGGTTTCTTTCGTGACGTTCCAATTCTTTTGGTTCCATAGACATTCTGTCTCCGTGAAGCAAACCAGCAACGCCTTCTCTTTCGATATCTTCCTTAAGGAAATCTACATCACATTCGCCAGGAACGTAGTTTGTAGGTTCAGAATAAGTAGTGATAACGCCTTCGTAGTTTCTCAAAACTACTTTGCCAGGAGCTTGAGAGATGATGTATTGAGGCATTACAGGAGTCTTGCCACCACCACCAGGAGCGTCGATTACAAATGTAGGAACAGCGTAACCAGAAGTATGACCACGAAGATTTTCCATGATTTCTATACCCTTAGAAACTGTTGTACGGAAGTGTTCCAATCCCATAGAAAGGTCACATTGGTAGATGTAGTAAGGTCTTACTCTCATTTGCACCAAGCGTTGTACAAGTTTCTTCATTACTCTTGCGTCGTCGTTAACACCTCTTAGCAATACGCTTTGGTTTCCAAGAGGAACACCTGCGTTAGCCAATTTAGCACAAGCTTCTGCTGCTTCTGGAGTACATTCGTTTGGATGGTTGAAGTGTGTGTTGAACCAGATTGGATGATATTTCTTGAATATCTCGCAAAGTTTGTCTGTTATTCTCATAGGACAAACAACAGGAGTACGAGAACCAAGACGAATGATTTCTACGTGAGGGATAGCTCTAAGTCTAGAGATGATGCTTTCAAGCATTTCATCGCTAACCATTAAAGAGTCACCACCAGAAAGAAGCACGTCACGGATTTGTGGAGTACGAGCGATGTAGTCTATACCTTGTTGGATAAGGTCTGTACCTACGTTAGCATCTTTTTGTCCAGCAAATCTTCTTCTAGTACAGTGACGGCAGTACATAGAACACATGTCTGTGATAAGGAATAAACATCTGTCTGGGTATCTATGTGTAATACCTGGAACAGGAGAGTCTTCATCTTCGTGCAATGGGTCCAAAAGGTCTGCTGCTGCCTGATGAGTTTCATTTATAGTTGGTATAGCTTGACGACGGATAGGGTCGTTAGGATTGTTAGGGTCAATATGGCATAGATAATAAGGAGTGATAGCCATACGAAGAGTCTTCAATGCAGCCTTAACACCTTCCTCTTCTTCTGGTGTAAGTGATACATATTGTTTCAATTGGTCAAGAGTCTCTATACGATTCTTTACCTGCCAATGCCAATCGTTCCATTGTTCGTCTGTAACGTTAGGGAACAATTCTTTTCTTCTATCTACTTGCATAGTTTATAAT
>JAGHSX010000051.1 GCA_018065645.1 Candidatus Scybalousia scybalohippi | reverse complement strand
CATATAAATAATTATCTATGATTTCGTAACTGTTTCCACTTTGTTCTATATTAAACAAATATAATAAATTACCTTGCCAAACAGTAGTTAGCACATAACCTTTTAATTCATTGGATTCTAAAGGTTGTTGAATTTCAAACTTTAATGCATTACCAGTATTTTCTACAAATACAAAATTATTATCTGCAATAGTACCACTGCCATATCCTTGTACAAAAGATTGTATTCCGCTAGCAACGGTCTGTTCGCCACTTGCATGAGATGACATACCTAAAGCCATAGATAAATAATTTTCAGAATGACTATATTTACCTATTGCTTTCGTTGTATAACCTTCGCCATGGGCGTAATCCAATGCCATTATGCCATAACCTTCAGCATGAGATGCTTCGCCATGTGCCACAGAATAATTTCCTTCGCTGTGTGAGCAATATCCGTTTGCTTCTGTTTGATAACCTTCAGCATGAGTATTTGAATTATTTGCTTTTGAAAAACTTCCTTCACTATGACTGCAATACCCGTTTGCTTCTGTTTGATAACCTTCGGCATGAGCATTTGAATTATTTGCTTTTGTGTTTGCTCCTTCTGCATGGGCACAATATCCATTAATAGTTACTTCTGTATAACCACCTTCAGCGTGTCCGTTACTACAATTAACTTGTGAATAGTTACCTTCTGCGTGACCGCTATATCCAGATTGACCAACAACTGTATACTGACCTTCTGCATGACCATAAGATGACAATACTTTTGTTCCATAACCTTCTACATGACCAGTGTAACCACTAGCCGTATTGTTATACCCTTCAGTGTGTGTATACGATTCTGTTGCTTTATTATTTCCACCTTCCATATGAACATTATATAAACTATTGTATTCATATTTACCTTTAGCGGTGTTATAACTACCTTCAATATGACTGTGGTATGTATAATCACCATAGTTTTGATAACCTTCTATATGACTATAAGATGAATAACCTTGTGTATCTAAAATATTATAGCCACCTTCTGCATGGCAACCCGCACCCATAAGTATATTTCCATACCCTTCTGTATGAGAAGCATCACCATACCCAAATAAATAAGGTGTCCACATTTTTTTATAAATTGTAACTGAATCACCAGCATACATACTATAAATATGTCCTTTTAATGGAACAAGATAACAATTATTAGAAACAGGATTAACTCTGCTGACTACCGCATAATTGTGCTCACCTTCGTTGTCTATATATTCTACAATCCATCCAACTGAAGAATCACTAGAATAATAACTATTATATGATGAATCACTAATACCATTAGTTAATGTAACATTTTCAAAAGAATAAGGGCTTGTAGATGTTACAGTGGTTTCTACTTTTGACGAACTTGTTAGCATATCTTCAAAGCTCCATTCACTATAACCTTCAAGATGTGCTCCTGTCGCACTTTCTGCCAATAAACCTTTATATCCTTCTATATGTGAAAATCTTGATAAATTAGTGGTACTATATCCTTCTGTGTGAGAACCATCTTCATAGCTAGTGTTAAACAGTCCTTCAATATGAGAATAATTACCATTAATTGTATTGCCGTTACCATTTGCAACAGAATAACTACCGTTGATTTCATTATTCTCGCCAAAATTTACATTTCCATCAACATAAAGATTTGCACCAATGGTTAAATCACCAGTTAAAACTCCACCAGTTAAAGGTAAATAATCTCCGCTAATACCACCACCGCCTTGACTATCACCACTTTTTAAAATAATCATATTGTTATAATTACCATTGGGAATTAATACATTAACAACTTCATTTGCTGAACAAAGTCCACCAATGGTTTTGACACCACTATAAGTAGCACCATTCAAAAGAATTGTGTATCCTTCTGAATCTACACTTTTAATAACAGCGGTATAAGTCATATCTTTACCGCTATCATTAACGCATTTTTGAACATAGTTTTGAATGCCCTTTAATAATTCGTCATAAGCAATTTTGTCTTTGTTCATTATAAAGTCTCCTTCTTTAAATATGTACAAAAAGGGAATATATTTGAATATATCCCCTTTTTTTATTTATTAATAAGCAGTTTGAATTAAATCCAAACTGAAATTTTGTAAGTAATTTACAAAATCATTACCATTAGCAACATTAGGTAAACTAATATTTCCAATATCAATTCTTAAATTGTTAGAAGTGGAATTATTAGTTAAACTACCGTTTGCCCTACCAAAATTATTAGAAGCAAATCCACTTAAACTATTGAATAGTCCTGCTAATGTATTAGTACTATTAGCATTAACCACACCACTACCCCTTTTAAGCTTCATTACTAAACCTTGGTCATGATTAATTTTAGAACCGATAACTAACTCTTGATATTTTGGATTATCACCAACAACAGCAGTTTGATAATCACCTACAGAATTAGTACCACTAGCATAAGCAGTAACAGAATTGTCACCAGTAGATTTTGCTGTTGGAGTATACTCACCAACAGTATCCATACTACTTAATTCAGAGTTCCATTTCTTAACAAAATCTTTCAAATTGGAAATCATAGTATCCCAATTCATCTTTTGTTCTTCTATACCTAACATTTGTGCTGTAATAAGTCTCTTTTGTTGAATTTCATAATCGTCAACTTGTTCTTTAACAGCATTCTTTTGTTTTTCTAGAATTTTTAACTCTTCTTCATATTCTTTTTGCTTTTGCTTACGATACTTTTTAAGGTTGTCAATTCTTTCATCAAAATTATTCATTTCAGCTTCTTTTTGTTGCTTAAGTCTATCTAGTTCTTCTTCATAAGCTTGCTTTTGTAAATAATCTTGTAAATCTTGTTCTGCTTTTGAAACAGCGGCTTCGTCTTCTTGATATACAAATTCACCATCTTGAAATACTCTTACTTTAGTTGCCTTTGCTTTTGCTAATGCTTCTTGCTTCTGTTGTAAGTCTATTGATTTTTGTCTTTCGTCATTTTCTTTCTTAAGCTGGTCAATTAATGTATCCCAATATTTTTCTCTAGCTTTTTTCTGTTCTTCTAAAGCAGTAATCTCATCATCAATTGCATCTAATTCAGCATCTCTAGCATCTTCAATTGCTTGTTTCTGTTTCTTATACATTTCTTCAATGTATGATAAAGCAATTTGATATTGTTGCTTAAGTTCAGAAGCAAGTTTTTTAGATTCTTTAGTTTCTTTATTCCAATCGGCTGTTGAAACTCCAACTTTGTCAATACCTTCTGCAACTTTATTGTAAGCATCTAAAACTGCTTGCATTCTATCATTCATTGCATTGGTTAAATCTTCACCAGTTAATTCTTTATAAGCATCACTAACACCAACTGCAAATGCTTCCGCACCTGCTCCACCTTTAACCAACTTTTCGCTTGCAGTTTCAGATTCGTCACCCAATTTTGAAATTGCATCTTTTGCTAAATTAGATATATTCTCTAAATTACCAGTTGCAACATTACTTAAGTCTGCGGCGGCGGCTCTTTGCAAATCTGCAATTTTAGCATCTTTAAGAACTTGAACATAATTACCCAAAGTGTCTTTGTTAATATCTATTTGACCCTTTTCATTAACTAATGCTAACAAATATTCATTGCTAGTATTCATTAATTCTTGGAAAGTATCAACGCTTAACTGACCATGTGCGTTATATTCTTCTTGTGCTTTCTTTGCGGTCTTTAATGCGGATTGTAAATTATCTATCTTATCATTTACAGCTTGAGTATTGTCGCTAAATAATCCTAATTTTTTACTTGCTTCTTCAGCAGACAAACCTTCTTCAATCATTAAATCTGCTATTGCGTTTAATTCAGTTTCGGTCAAATCATATTTAGAACTTAATTCTTCTAATTGATTTGCTTGTTCCTCATAAGCACCAGTAGTATCTTCTAATATTCTTTGAAGATTGGTTTGTGGTTCAGTTATATCTTCTTCATTTACCTTTTCAACAATGCCATAATAAGCATCAACAGAACCTACAGCCGCATATACTGATTGTTGTAATTCTTTGTTTTTTTGTTTGGAAATGTCTAAATTATTTGCTTCATCTTTTAACGCTTGTGATTCTTCTAGTAACGATAATTTATATTCATCCATTTGATGTTGTAATTCAGCAATTCGTTCTTCATTTTGCTTAAATTCAGCACCCTCATTACTAGTTTCATCAGTTAAATCTTTACCAGATGCAAGTAATTCGTCTTGTCTTTTTAATAAATTTGATTGTTCTTCCTCTAAATCTCTTGTAACTTGTAATTCTGAAAGCAAAGCACCAACTCTAGTACCGCTTGCTGTTCTATATTCTTTTTGAAATCCACCATCAGTTCCACTTGCTGGTCTGTATTCAATTTGCATATAATCAACAGTTTGGTTCAAACTCGCTTCAGCGGCTTCTGATTTTTGTTGGTCTAATAATTTTTGCTTTTGTTGCAATATTATTAATTGTTTTCTTAAAGAATTTTCTTCTTCATTTAATAGATTTAAATCATTAGCATCTGTAATATGCAATCTTTCGTTTTGAATTTCTTCTATTCTTTTTTGAATAGTTTCTAATTCAGTGGCTACTTGATTATATTCATTAGTAATTTGCTCTAATATTTGCTGTTTGCTTTGCAATTGGTTAGAATGGTCTAAAACTCTATCCAACTCCAAAAATGCGGCAGTTAATCCAGCCACAGCAACTATTAACAATCCTATAGGATTAGTTGACATTGATACGGTTAATCTAGCAAAAGAAATAGATAAGTTATCAACTGCGGATTTAATTGCAGTTAACGCAACTACCAATGCCGTAAACTCTATAATCACTTTACCTATATCTGTATTAGCTAATTTTAATAAAGCATTACCTAAATCAAGCAATTGTTTAACTAATGTGGTAATACCACCATCACCAATTACTAATTGTTCAAAACTTTGCTTCAATTGATTCGTTTTAGCTTCAATTGAATCCATGTATACTTCATTCTGTCTTAAAGTTGCTCCTTGAGAATCCATTGCCGATTGAGAAGCTTTTACTGCTTGACCAAAATTGTTCATAACAGCAGAGAATACTTTATATTGGTTAACACCTGCTAAAGTAGTACCTAAAGATACTTTTTCTTCGTTAGACATATGTTCCCATTCTTTTGCCAAATCTGCTAGTATATCATAAGTTGAACGCAATTGCTTATTTTCATCATGTATCTCAACACCATATTTTTTTAATGCTTCTTCATTTTTTGCAACTCTTGATGCAACAGTATTTAACCCCCTAGATACTTGTTGTGATTTCCCCTGAAAAATTTCAGTACCAGCAGTAACCAAGCCTATTGTTTGTTCAAAACTATTACCATATGTGCTTAAAGCCGCACCCGCTTGTGTTAAACCACGACCAATATCACCAGAACTTACAGCAAAATCTTGTGAAACTTGGTTAATGGCATCTGTAATGTGTATTGAATCTTCCGCTGTATAATTAAACACTTTTAACTGTGAAACTAATACGCTTGTTGCTTCACTAGCACTTAATTCTTCGTCTGCTGTATTTTGATACAAAGCCGCTATTTTAGCCAAATTTGCTGAATCTTCTTCACTAAAACCTGCTTTCTTAAATTCTGTAGCACCTTGCACCATTTCAGTTGTTGTTCTAGCAACTTCTGCTCCATATTTTGAAAGTGTTTCAGTATAATCTTTCATTTCTGCATTACTTAATGAACTAACTTTGTTAAATTCTGTGATAGCAGAATCAAAGTCTTTAACAACTTGTATTGAATCTGTCATTGCTCTTTGCATCATTTGAATTGGTACTGTAGCCAAATAGAATTTTGCTACTTTAGCAATAATATCGGCGAAAGATTGACCCATTGCAGTATTAGAATTAGTTACATTCTGTGCACTAGAAGCCAATTTATTATTTGCCGTTGAAACTTCGTTATCCCAACGCACATTTTTTTCTAAAATTTTTAAATATTCTTCTCTTGATAATGTATTTGTTTTAATTGACTGTGTGTTTGCTTCTGTTTTTGATGTTTCGTTAGTAACACTATTAACATTTTGTTGTATAGAAGCATTCACTTCTTTTGTAACTGTTGATAATGCTTTTAAAGCATTATTTTGATTTTGTGCATTAACGCCTACTTGTGCAGTACTTTCAGATAATTTTGCTGTTGATTTAGAAGTTGATACAGTAGTAGTATTTAAGTTTTTTAATCCTTGACTTATAGATATTACTTTTTCTTCTAATGTAACATACTCATTATTAGTATCTCTAACTTTCGTTTGTAAAACTTGAAAACTTTTACCAGCCGCATTAGTGTATGTAACAACTTCTTGCCATGTATCTTTATCAATTTTCTTTTGTGTGTTTTTTACAAAAGTTTTATTCCATTGGTCACTCAATTGTTTTAATTGTTGTTGTGCCTTTTCTGTTGATACATCCATACCAACTTGAAGAAATAATTCATCTGCCACTTAATGCTACCTCCTTCCAAAGTTTTTCTTTTCTATTAACTGACTATAAGCAACATTAATACTATCTGCTATATCATCTTGATTAAATTTACTACTTTTACTTTTCCATACTAAATTTAACCCAAAAGTTTTATTTGCATAATCAATAGAACTTTTCTTTAATTCTTCTCTTTCAGTTCCTTTTCTTGAACCGTTGAACAACCCTAAAGCACTTCTCCATTGACTAACTCCAATGAATTGTGCTTTAATGTTATTCGTTGTACAAACAGAAATAACAGCACCTTGTAATGCTGATAATATCTTTAATGTTTGTGGATTTTCCATTCTTAAAGGAACATCTTCTATATAAATTTTATCGACTTTATGTGTTTGAATAAAGTTGTTTAATTGATTGGACATCCATACAACTCTATCTCTCCAATCAATTTCGTCTGCATTAGGTATTTCCCATAAGCCATATTCAACTAAATCCTTATTGTCAAATAGACTGTAACCAGACTTTTTTGATGCCATATCAAGACCTAATGTAATCATGGCTTATTTCCTTTCTACATTGATTCCACTTGAAGGTAAATAAGAACTACGAAATCCGCTTCCTAAATTTAATCCAAGTTTTCTACAATGCTTTTTAAATATTTTTGTGTAATTTCTTTTACACCATTTTTGAAACTCTTCCCAGAATGGTCTGCCATATATTTGTCCAAAAATACTATTTTCAGCAGATAAACCATTTTCTATAATATCCAAATATCCGTCAACAGTTAAATCATCATTTACTAAACTAGTATGTGTCCAAGGAACTCTAATTAGCATATTACCACTTGGCTCAATACCACCAGTTATCATTCCTTTTCGGTTAACTTTTACATCTGTAATATCCCAAAAGTAAGAATCGTCACCACCATATTGTCTAGCTACCAATTGTCTTGTTCTAATATAATCACTACCAGTTGCTGGCACAGAATATACATTTTCTTCAATAATATCCAACAATTTATCAAGCATTTCTTTTAATGTTTCTTCTTCTGCTTGTTTTAATATTCTAGATATACCTTTTTCTAACTCAACAAAGGTTCTAAATGTTTGTTTCACTATTTAACCACTTCTTTCAATTGTTCAATAAACTCATCAATCTTAAAGTTTTTTAAGTCCTTTGGTAACTTTTTAATGCTCTTATCTAACTTATCATTTAAGTCATCCAAAAAGTCTTTCAAAACTTTATCTGCTCCAATTTCTTTATTAATTAATTCGTCAATAGTTTTGTAATTAACAACAGAATCAAAGTCAATACCTTCTGATACAACTTTGTCATAAATACTATTACAATCTGTATACTCTCCCAAATCGTCAATTAAACATTGAGCAACAATTCCAACTTTTGCAATTTCTCTTTCAACTGCATTATTCTTTTCTAATAAAGATGCTACTACAAAAATCAATTCGTCACTTGTTAAATAATCTCTTGTTAATTTCATTCTTATTCTCTCCTTAAATATGTACTATGGGGGTAAAAACTACCCCCACTATCAATTAATGCCAATCGCAACTTTCATTACAATTAGCAGATACATTTAATATTGCCAAACCTTCGTCAGCACTTACATATAATTCACCTAGTCCAATGTTATCTACATTGTTACTATGATATTCAAAAATTAATATTAAATTGTTTGTACCATTGCCCCATATTGTTGTTGCATTGCTTGATACATAAGTCACAGGTAAATTAAAACTAATCATGACTTGTTGTTGTGTCGCATGATGATTTGCATTGTGACTTGCATTCATTTTTACACAATAATTTGGTCTACCTAATTCTGGCTTTTGAGTAATATTTGCAGTTACAGTATAACAATTATCACCACTTGCCATATATACACCTTCAGCAATGTCATTATTAAATATTACAATTGGTTTTTCATAATGTCTCATAATTATTTACCATTTACAAACTTTAAAACTAGATATATTTTTACTCGTTTGAAATAACAAATCCAGCATATGTTACCGAACCGCTAGAAGCTACTAATCCTGTATATAAGTATGTAATACCATCATAAGTAACTGTTCTAGCAACAGACGAACTAACAAAAGCTGGTTTATAAATGTTTGGAAAACTATATTCAGAATGAGTTGAAAATTTTAACGGATAAATAGTATCCAATAAATTTGTAACAGGTGTACCACTTGTTTGTCCTGTCCACGATTCAACAATTTCACCACTGTCTGCATCTATAAATGTCATATAATAGTTAGAACTATTATTACAAATAATAGCATTTATAGTTTCAGAACCTTTTACACCTTTACAAAATAAAATGGGGTATCTTGATTCTTTTGTACCATGTCTGACTATTACCTTAATATTTTCAGAAATATTAGCGTAGTATAGTGATTTAATGTCGCTTGCATTATAATTAAAAGCGGCATAAGCTAAAACGCTATTTGTTGTTTTACTTATTACAGCATAGTTGAGCATAAAAGTAGTAGCGGCTATGTTTGGGTCATTTCCATAAACTGTATAAAACATAACGCCAATATTTGGGTAGCTCTCATTGCATAAAACATTTGGATTTGTAAAAACTAAATTAGAAGAAATTTTACTAGCAACAAATTCACCATTGAAGGTCGTAGCAATAAAACCATCACCAAGCTCATCAGCAAGTTTTTGCAATGAATTAGTATCTAAATTCCAAACTCTATTAGCTGTACCAATTGAAGCACTAACATCAGTTTCTTCATAATACATTCCTTCAACAGCGTGTAAATTCATATCATACATTAACATTCACTCCTTATTCAACAATATTCAAACTTTTACCAACAGCAAGTGATGTAACAGTATTTACACCACCACCACCGCTTGGAATTGTAACTTCAGATAATACATTTTCTCCATTTTTTAAATATAATTTAGAAGTACTAGCATCATATGAAATCTTTAAGTTTTCAGAACCTATTAAGCCAAAATCGTCACTTTCTTTGCTTCCAACTAAAGATACTCCATTGATAGAAGGTTTATTCTCTAAAAGATTATAATTTACTGCTTCGCCAACAGAAATATATCCTGCATCTATTTTGCTTCCATCTGTCATAGTGATGATTAAGTGTCCTTCATCATTAATTGTAGCATTTACAACACTTAAACCATCTTTCACTTGTATACTAGTGGTCTTTTCAGTACCATCATCTGCTACCCAACCAAAAACAATAGTAGTTATACCATCTTCTTTTGTACTTGACTGAATAGTACAATTCTTACCAGCAAGTACACCACTAATTCCACTAATGGAATCATTTGTATATTTTTTTGATAATGCAAGAGTTTCAGCAGATACGCTCATTCTTTGCACCCTCCTTTATTATTTTATTCTTATACCAACCATGTTCCATTTTCTTCGTCAAAGAAAATAACTTCGTTTGTATCCATTAAAAAAGCATTGCTACCGTTAGGAACATTATCGGTTGGCAAACTATCAACATCTGTGCTTAAACACATAAACTCTAAATTTTTAGTAACAAGTTGTCCATCAATCTTGTTTAATGTAATCATTACATTTACCTCCTAAAATAATAAACATCTTTCTTCATAAATTGGTTTGTGCCAAATTTGAAAAATCTTACAATCATAGTCAAAGAACACAGTGTCTTGATGATTATTAAAAACTTGTCTTATGTAATATTGTTCAGAATTTGAACCTATTTTATCATTATTTACTAACTGTTGGCACTCTTCATAAAACTCTAATAATGCTTTAGTTTCTCCAATACAACAGCCAGCATTTAAATGACAAAATCTTCCATACTGTTCTCTGTTTTCTATAATGTCTATATTCGTTTTGGGATATGCCCATATTGTAGCATTAAATATAATTTTTTTATTATAAGATTTGAACTTTTCTATCATAGAAGTTAAATCTTCATTCATGATACAAACATCAGCACCATCTAATATTAACGCATATGGTTCTTTAGTTTGCTTTAATGCTTTAATGATATATTTAATTTTTTTTGGCATAGACCATTTGCCAAAGTAATCATATTTTGCTGGATTTAAATATTCTATGCCATTTCTTTTTAATTGAAAATCTAAACAAGCACCATTTTTTAAATAATCTGGTGTGATAATAGAAATAAATTGGACACCAAATGGTTTCATAAATTTTGTCTTTTTATATTTTTCTAAAATATCAGCAGATTCAATTCTTGATTTTCCAGGAAAGTGACCAATTAGTATAGATTCATTATTATGATTATAATATTCCATAATATTATTCTCCTAAATGCACAATAATATCATCGCCTTGTTTTTCATATCCAAGCAATTTTTTATTTCTTTCTTTAATGATTAACTGATTATCCACATTGATAAGAACAGAATCATATTTATCTAATAATTCTCTTAATTCTCGTCTTGCTTCATAATCTTCTACTTCGTCCCAATCATATAAATCAATGTCTTGACCATATTTTTTTGCCCATATAGCTAATTGATAAATTAACTCACCTTTAGTCATTTTTATGTACCGCCTTTCTATCAATGTTAATAGAATTAACACTATCCAACAATGGTGTTTCTACACCAAACTTATCACCAATTTTAATAAACGCAGGAATGTCTTTATTCAAACAATGAGAATCATAATATGGTTTATCTTCATACACAAAAGTATGAGAAGGATTAACTCTTTCATCTGCAATAAAACATTCTCTTAATTCATTATAATCAATGCCAACTTTTCTTGCAACATCTGCAAATTCATTGCAAAATGTTACTTTTGTAGCAAGCCAACAGTTTTCCATATATTTTGCTAATTCAGCAGTTTCAGCACTTACATAGATAAATCTAAAACTGCCACTTTTAACTGCTTGATAAATTCTTGAAGCCTTACTTCTAATATAACTATTGTTAGCACCAATAACAACAAAATTAGGTGATTCTAAACTATGTTGCGTAGTACCATAATATTCTGGTGATATTACAATATTTCCATAACCTAAAGCCTTAACAGTTCCAACTGGTACGGCACTTTTAATAATAACAACATCTGAAAGTTTTTGTACTTTTGGAACAATGTCCATAATTTCTGTAATATTAGCAGAACCATCTTCATTCATTTCAGTAGGGACACAAATAAATGTTGCGTCATATGTTCTATTACTAATTTCATTAAAATCAGAATAATCTTCCTTATAT
>JAGHSX010000175.1 GCA_018065645.1 Candidatus Scybalousia scybalohippi | reverse complement strand
ATCTTATATTGTTTTCTTGAATGTACTCAATAGCTGGTCTATAGTTGTTTCCTGCTGCACGTTTCATCCAATAGTTTGCTTTCTCTATTTCAAAATTGTCTTCACTTTGATACAAAAGAAGGGCTACATCGTATTGGGCAGAAACAAGATTTTTGTTAGCGGCTTCCAAAAGAAGTTCTTTGGCTTTTTTAGTGTTCTTTCTTATATGTTCGCCTTCTTTGTAGTAGTTGCCCAATTGCCAAAGAGCTATAACATTGTGTCGTTCGCATGCCCACTCATAGTAGTGTATCGCTTTTTTGTGACTTTGTTTTACTCCAATACCTTCTTGGTAGCATCTACCCAAGGCTACTATTGCAAGAGTTTCGTTGTGTTTGCTTGCTTTCTTGTAGTAATAAATGGCAGAATCCATATTGACAGGAACTCCAAATCCATTTTCAAAACAATAGCCAAGATTGTATTGAGAAAAAGAACTCTTTTTTAAACTCTGTTTTAACCAATAGATAGCTTGTTCATAATTCTTTTCTGTGCCAAGTCCATCTATGTAGCAATGTGCCAAAGATGCTTGTGCATCAGTATTGCCTTGCTGAGCATAGAAAAGGTATGATTCAAAAATCTCTTCTCTTGTTTGTGCAAACATAATGTTTGATAAAAGAGTAAAGACTGATAAGATTATTATTTTTTTCATTTTATTTGTTGTTTTATGTTTTTATACTAAAAATTGTTCCTCTCTATAAACTCCATAACAGCAAACCGGCACAAATTATTATACCAGTAACGATAAGATTTATTAGACAGAAACCCATAATATCTTTTGCGTTAAGTTTTGCAATTGCTAATGCAGGCAAAGCCCAGAATGGTTGAATAAGGTTTGTCCATGCATCACCCCAAGCAATGGCTGTTCCTGTTAATCCTGGGTCAACTCCTAGTTTTGCTCCTGCAGAGAACATGATAGGTGCTTGTATTGCCCATTGTCCGCCACCAGAAGGAACAAAGATGTTAACTATTCCTGCACAAAGGAAAGTAAGAATAGGATATGTATGTGGAGTCGAAATGGAAATGCAAGCGTTGGAAATAACTCCTCCAAGACAAATACCTGAAGCACCTACTCCTGTAATTATTCCCATAATACCAGCATAAAAAGGAAATTGAAAAATTATTCCTGCAGATCCTGTGGCTGATTTTGTAAAAGCTTTGATGTAAGACATAGGTGTTCTGTGGAGAATTATTCCAAGGAATAGGAAAATCATAATCACGGTATTCAAATCTAAAGAACCTTTTCTAAGGAATAAGTGAACAAACAGGTAAATAAATCCCATAATAGAAATTATCCAACTGATGACAGGTGAGTTTTCCAGTTTTTCAGCAGGAGTGTTGGTTTGGAATTTTTCTTCTTCGTCTTTTTCAATTAGAAGGTTTGGATCAACACAAATAACGTCTTTCTTTGGATGCATAAGGGTGTTTACAACAACCAAAGCAACTATGCACAACACAACTATTGCTATGTTGTAAGGGTTAAAAATAGTCTGTGAAATAGGAATAGGAGATAAAAGTATTCCGTTGGTTGCATCTTTAAGAGCATCTCCTGGTGTAGCCATTGTTAGAGGAATAGAACCAGAAAGACCTGCATGCCATACTACAAACCCACTATAAGCAGATGCTATCAATAGACGATAATCCACTCCTTGCAGTTTTCTTGCAATTTCCTTAGCAAAGATTACTCCTACAATAAGACCAAATCCCCAGTTTATCCAGCAAGCCAATGCTGAGACAAGAGAAACTATAGCTATAGCTCCTGCTGGTGTTTTAGGAATAGATGCAAGTCTGCTGATTCCTTTCCTTATAGAAGGAGCAGAAGCAAGGGTGGAACCACACACAAGTACAAGTGTCATTTGCATTGCAAAGGCTAGTAAAGACCATACTCCATCTCCCCAGTGTTCAATAACCTCCATAGGAGTTTGTTTGCAAATAGGAATTGCCAAACCAAAGGCAAGTATAGTTAAAATTACTGCGAAAATAAATGGTTCAGGCAAATATCTTTGAACAATTTTTACGCTAAATTTTATAATCTTTTGAAACATTTTGTTGTCTGTTATTTTTTTAGGTTTACTATTTGATAAAGCAAAAATACAACATTTTTTTTAATCTTTTGGCTATATGAAAATAATTCAGTAACTTTGCCAGTTGATTTAATTTTGGAAAATATTATCACTATGAAAAGAAATATAATAGTTTATCTATTTTTATTACTATTGTCTTTCGGCGTAAAGGCTTACTCATTCCTTGCTACCAATTCACAAGGTGTAAATGTTTATTATTCTATAGTTTCTTCATCAAACAAAACAGCTAGAGTTACCTATGATGGATCCAGTTATAGTGCTGTTGATGAATATTCTGGACATGTTTTATTGGAGAGTGTAGTGAAAAATTCTGCAACAAATGAATACTTTGTGATTACAGGTATTGCTTCCAATGCGTTTAATGGTTCTTCCGTTCAGAGTGTAACAATAGGAAAAACATTGACAAGCGTTGCCAGTGGATCTTTCAAAAACTGTTCTTTGCTTGAAAAAGTCGTTATAGAGGGATATGGAGTAGTTATTGCAGGAAATGCTTTTCAAAATTGTACATCTTTGGATACGGTCGTTTGTAAGAGTATGACTCCACCTTCCTTGAGTTCAAATAGCTTTAGCGGAGTTGCTACAAGTATGGTTGTTGTAGTTCCTTGTGGAGCATTGGCTGCTTACCAAAGCGATACTCGTTGGGGCGTGTTCAATATTGTAGAAGAAGGAGAATTGGAACCATCTTCTTTTTCAGCCTCTATAGTACAGGGAGAATCATTTACTTATGGCGGAGTTGATTATACTTCTGCAGGCAATTATACTCTTAACACAACATTGCCAAATGGTTGTACACTTGCGGAGGATATGTATATTATGGAAAATACAGCATCTTCTTTGCCTTCTTGCAATGCAAGCATAGTTCCAGGAAATGATTCATCCATAATGTCTTTTGCTACTTTAGTATATCCTTTAACTACAGACATAGAAGCAGATTACTATCGTTGGTCTGCAGAAAATGGCTCTCTTTCAAGTACAGATGCTAGAAATGTAGATGCCTACATAGAACCAAATCATACAGCAACTTTCTATCTTGAAGCTATATATGACGGAGACTCTCCAAATCTAATATATAATGGAGATTTTGAATTGGGCGCAGTTGGTTTTGGTGGAGATTATGAAAATACCGCAACAGGATGGGATGGTACAGATGGTTTTCATTTAGGACAATACATGGTTGTAAATAATACAACTTTAGCAGATAATACTTTGCCAGAATGTAGTTCGGATAATTTTCTTATTGCATCAGTTCTTCCAAATAGAGATGCAGCATTGTATAGAGCAAATGTTAAAAATCTAAAAGCAAATGGAGATTATAGTCTTGGCTTTGATATGATCAACTTGGAAACAACTTCTTCTAAATCTCCTAATCTTGGCGTTTATGTAAATGGTGTTTACAAAGGCTCAGCCAAAGCGGAAAATAATGGTTGTGTATGGAATCATTTTAACTTTGTTTTCTCTTTAGGTGCTACTACAGAAGCAGTCATAGAATTAAGAGATAGTACTATTGTTCCTCATTATACATATGTAGATAATGTGGTATTCAAGGAAATGTGTGTTGCAAGGGATACTATAGTTGTTGATGTTCACTTTGATAATGAAAATTGTGACGTAAGCATAACTCCTGGAGATTCTACTATTATTTCATTCAAGACACAACCTCTTGCAGTTACATTGGGAACAGACCATGAAGCAAGATACTATAATTGGAGCACAACTGGCAGTGGCGTTCTTTCAAGTACTACTGCTGCAAATCCAATAGTAACTATTCCATCTGGAACTTCAACACAAGTAATGGTTGAAGTGTTATACGAAAATAATGAAAATCTAATTCCAAACGGAGACTTTGAACAGGGAAATACAGGATTTACTTCTGCATACACTTACGCAACTAACCAAACAGAATATTTAAGCGGAACAAGGTGGGGTAAATATATGATAACAAGCACTCCTACTGCTTTTGAATCTGCTTGGACAAATTGTAGTAATGCAGACGGTTTGTATCTTATTGCAGATGGTAGTATGAATCCTAATACAGATTTCTATAGTGTTACAGTTAATGGTTTGTCTGCAAATACAGAATATGCACTTTCATTTGATGTAACACAGCTTATTACCAACAACAGCGATAATGCCGTTCTTCAGTTTAAGGTTAATGGAACTGCTATAGGAACTCCTGATACTTTAGCTCCACAAACTTGTCAATGGAAGCATTATTACACAGTGGTTAATTCAGGAAACAGTACTTCCATGACTATTTCTTTGACAGACTTGAATACTGTTCAAAACAACAATGACTTCGCTTTGGACAATGTTAGTTTGAAACAGATATGTAGAGCCTATGATACAATAACTCTTACATATATTCACGACGACTACTGCGAAGTAAATATTCTTCCAGATGTAACTGATACACTTATCTTCTCTGCAGGAACTCAATCTATAGAACTTTCTACAGATAGAGTGGCAGACTATTTCAAATGGATAGGAGAAGGACTTTCAACAACTAACCAACAATCTACGACAGCAACAATTCCTTTTGGAGAAACTCGTCAATATATTGTAGAAGCGATGACAGAAAGTGATCAGAACTTGATTGTAAATGGTGACTTTGAGCAAGGAAATACAGGATTTACTTCTCAATTAACATATCAGGCTAACCCAGGCGTTGACCTTCCAGAAGGATATTATACAGTTACAAATATTCCTCACAATTTCCATAATGGATTTGTTTCTTGTGGACATGATGGAAAGATGATGGTAGCAAATGGTTCTCCAGGTTTGAATACATACGTTTATCAAAAAGTTGTTCCTGTAGAACAGCATAAGAGATATGTTGTAGAATTTGAAACAAGTAATGCCTCATTTGTTACAGCAGAAAATACATTGACTAAATTCCAGTTTTCAATCAATGATGTTCAGTTGGGACCTATTGTAACTATTCTTCCTACAGGTTGTGAGTGGACAAGTTTTTATGAAATCTGGGATAGTGGAGAGTCAACTGTTGCACAGATAAAGATTTTGAATCAAAATACACAAGGAAATGGTAATGACTTTTGTCTAGACAATATTTCTTTCCGTGAACTTTGTGTAGCACGAGATACTATAAATGTCTCAACAATGTACTACTATTTTGATACAATACAAGCTACTATCTGTGAAGGAACACTATACAATGATGGAGTATTTATCAAAACACAAGAAGGTATTTATACAGATACTATATCTTCTCCTCTTAGAGATACAGTAAGAACATTGGAACTTTCAGTTATTCCTCGTTCTTATGATACAATCTATCCAATTATTTGTGACAATGATGTGTTTGTCTTCAATGGTAAAGCATATCCTTTTGCTGGAGAATACAGAGATACATTGACATGTGTTGAGACAGGTTGTGATAGTGTAGTAACAATATATTTGACAGTTAATCCTACTTTCCACGATACAATAACTGCAGAGATTTGTGATGAAGAATCATATACGGATTTTGGATTTGATGCAAATGCTACAGGATTGTATACTCTCGACCTTCAGTCAGTAGAAGGCTGTGATAGTACTTCAACCTTGATACTGGTAGTGCGAGATAAGTTTTTGGACACATTGAACTATCAGATCTATAGGGGAGATACATTTACTTATTATGGATTTAACGAATGCGATTCAGGCTCTTATACTATAACCTATCAAAACCAGTATGGTTGTGATAGTACCTATATTCTTAACCTTTCTGTTATAGAATTGTTGTTCCCAAATCTTGTGACACCAAATGCTGACGGAATAAACGAAGTGTTTGAAATACACAATCTGTTGGAACAAACAATGTTTGAAGAGACAGAACTTCTTATCTACAATCGTTACGGCAAGAAAATTTACTCTAAAAAGAATATAAGTTCTTATGAAGATTTTTGGGATCCTAATGAAACCAATACTCCTTCTGGAACATATTTCTATAGATTTAAAGCGAAAGGCTTTGAAAAAGTCCTAGACTTTAATGGAGTGATAGAAGTAATGAGATAAGATATTTAACAAGAATGAAAAGAATCTTTACATTATTGCTGTTGTTGACAGCAGCAGGTTTTGTGCACGCACAAACTTCAGATTTGGAATGCGCATTGGAAATAACTCCAAGTGATACTGTTGTGTATGTTTTTACATCAGACAGTGTAGCTATTCCTTTAACATTATCCTATGCTGATTCTATCATAAGCCTTGCTTGGACAGGCGGAAACATAGAAGGCTTAACAACAGAAAATCCTACAACGATAAATGCAGTAAATACTACTAATACCTATACTGCAAATGTTGCATTTGAGAGCAACAGAAACCTTGTTTCAAACGGAGACTTTGAACATGGTAATAGTGGTTTTCAGTCTTCCTATACTTATGCGGCAGATGCTGCTGCTTTCAGTACAAGTGGAGGTAGTCAAGGAAAGTATTCCATAACTTCAAATCCTAATTCTTATGATGCGGCTTGGACTTCATGCTCAAATCATGGTTTGTATCTTATTGCAGATGGAACATTGAATGCTGGAGTTACATTTTATAGTACAACAGTTATTGTTAACCCTTATACAGATTACGCTTTTTATGTAGATGTTGCAAATCTTGTATATCCAGCTCAAAACAATTATCAGCCAGTTTTGAAATTTTATATAAATGGAGAATTGCAGCAGACCTACAATATGAATACTCAAGCTTGCGTTTGGACAACAATGCGTATTGTGGGTAATAGTGGAGAAAGCAATACTATGACGTTTTCCATTGTTGACGATTGTTTGCAAGGTTCTTATAATGACTTAGCAATAGATAATGTGAAGTGTCATGAGATTTGTTATGCTACAGCCAACACAACAATACAGACTATTGCTGTTGTAACAGATGAATTTGAAGCAGAGATTTGTGAAGGCGAAACTTATACATTTCATGGTGTAGATTTTTCAGAGGCGACAACCTACACGGATACTATTATGGAGGATGGTTTGATGAGAATAAGTATCCTTCATCTGTCTGTAAATCCTGTATATACTACTCCTATAGAAGCAACAATATGTGATAATCAAACATACAATTTTCTTGGTCGTATAATTTCAGAAGCAGGAGAATATATAGATACACTTCAAACCTACAAAGGTTGTGATAGTGTTATTGTCCTTACTTTGAGTGTAGTTCCAACCTATGATGATACTGTTAGTTCTGTAATTTGTCAGGGTGAGACTTATGAAGATTTCAATTTCTCTGAATCTTATTCTGGCGTTTACACTCAAAGGTTAGAAACTGTGAATGGTTGTGATAGTCTTATGACATTGAACTTGAAAGTAAATCCTTCCTATTATACAGAATACATTGCAACAACTGGCGAAGATGAACCTTATACCTATTATGGATTCAATGCAGATAGTTCTGGTATTTATTATCAATACTTACAGACAGAAAATGGTTGCGATAGTATTATTGCTCTTAATCTGACAGTCAACCGTTCTTTGATTATCTACACTCCAAATGTTATTATGCCAGGCAGAGAAGGTGACGACGAGATAAGATATTTCCACTTGTATCCGAACTCCGATGACTATGTCCTTGTTTCCTGGAAAATATTCAACCGTTGGGGAACGCTGGTATTTGAAAGTGAAGACATAAACGATTACTGGGACGGAACATACAATGGAAAACTTTGCCCACAAGGAACCTATGTTTACAGAGTGCAATTCCATAGAGCAGGCGTGCCAGATGTAGTTGCAGACAAAACAGGAGAAGTTTTCCTATTGTATTAGTAGCAGTATTTAGAATAATTATAAAAAAGGACTGAATCCAAAACGAACTCAGTCCTTGTTTTTTTTTTAATTCTAAAGATGTTCTAATTTTCTTGTTTTAAAGAAAAGATTGTATATTTGCGAGTTATTAGCAATTAAAATATAACAATATGAAAAAAGTATTACTATTTATTGTATTATGTTGTTTTTTACAAAATATTATAGCACAAGAAACAAAGAAAACTCATTTGAGCATATCTTCTAATAATGAAATATTTTACACCTTGTTTGTAAATGAGGTTCATCATATAGATAATGTAGGTCACTATTATGATGAACCACGTAGTACTATGAATACAGAACGTTTTTATAATATATTCAACTGGAGAAAGGATTTGTTGGTTTCATTATATTGTCATAATTGGAGAATATTTACTGGTATGGGGTATGAAGAAAAAAATATTGGTATTGATAATACCGAGGATGCACATAACGGAGAAATAACTTCAATAAGATTTCATCAAGAAACATTAACAATTCCGTTAGGTGTTGGATACTACAGAGACTTAGGCACAAGTTTTCTTTATGGTGGAAATATTGGTATAGAGGTAGGAATTCCAAGAAGATTGAAATCTACTACGTATTTTTCTAAATGCCTTATCCCTTCTGATCATTGGGCTGTTAATCTGGTATTAGCAGATGTTCCAGATGAATATTATTTCTATTCCATTAAATCTTATTTCAATATTTCAACATTTTTTAACTTTGAAATCGGATACAAAATGAATAGTTTTTGTAATGTATATTTAGGATTAAATTGTAAATATCTTACATATAGCTATCTAGAAG
>JAGHSX010000026.1 GCA_018065645.1 Candidatus Scybalousia scybalohippi | reverse complement strand
CTCTATGCATGGAGTAGTTTTGCTGCTTATGCTCTTGTGCCAATGGATGATGCTCAAAAGAATCATCTTAAAGCCTATGGTATAGCATATAGAAATCTTGAGATGGGAGAGGATGTTAACTGGTTGCTCAACTATAGAGGCGGCTCTTTTGCTATGGAAGAAAATGCTGAGATAGTTAAACTCTGCAAACTTAGAGGAGTTACCTATGAACTTATTTCTAATAGCCAGATGTCCGTAATTGTAGATGAAATCTCCGATGCAGAAGTAAATATGGATGTAGTTAAACTACAGAAAGCTCCAAAGATAGCAGTCTATTCTCCAAAAAGCAAAAGACCTTGGGATGATGCTGTTACACTTGTGTTGAGTTATGCAGAAATTCCATACGACGTTATCTACGATGAAGAAGTGCTTAACGGAGTGCTTCCTACATACGACTGGCTTCATCTTCATCACGAAGATTTTACAGGTCAGTACGGAAAATTCTGGGCAAACTATAGAACAGCTTCCTGGTACAAGGAAGATGTTGCTTTTCAGGAAAGTTTGGCAAAACAACTGGGTTTTTCCAAAGTGTCTATGCTTAAGCTTGCCGTAGTGAAGAAGATAAGAGATTTTGTCCTTGGTGGAGGCTTTATGTTTGCCATGTGTTCTGCAACAGACTCTTTTGATATTGCTCTAGCAGCAGAAGGAGTGGATATTTGTGAGTCTATGTTTGACGGAGATGCTATGGACCCACAGGCGCAAAAGAAACTTAACTATGAAAACTGTTTTGCATTCAAAGATTTTCACATAGAAACCAATCCTATGCAATACAGAATATCAGACATAGACGACTCCCAGGAAAGAAACACTATGGTAAAGGAAAGCAACGACGTCTTTGTCTTGTTTGACTTTTCTGCCAAATGGGACTGGATTCCTACCATGCTTACACAAAACCATACTAGAGTGATAAAAGGATTCTTTGGTCAGACATCTGGATTTAAGCGTCAGTTTATAAAATCCAACGTCTTGATAATGGGAGAGAATAAGTCAATAAACGAAGTGCGTTATATTCATGGTGAATACGGCAAAGGTACTTGGTCTTTTCTTTCTGGTCACGATCCAGAAGATTATCGCCACTTTGTAGGAGATCCAAAAACAGATTTGTCTTTGTTTCCAACCTCTCCTGGTTTTAGACTTATTCTAAACAATATTCTTTTCCCAGCAGCCAAGAAAGAAAAACACAAGACTTAGAAAAAAAGAATCCACATCAAAAAACAAATGATGTGGATTCTTTATTTTTATGTGAAATATTCTTGTTATTCTATTATTCTTAAAGCGTCGTTAAGAGAAGTCTTCTTGTCTGTGCTTTCCTTTCTCTGTCCTATGATAAGAGCGCAGTTTACGTTGTACTCTCCAGCAGGAAATTTCTTGGTAATACTACCAGGAATAACTACAGAGTTCTTTGGAACGTAGGCTCTGTACTCTTTAGGCTCGCTACCACTCACATCTATGATTTTTGTGCTACCTGTGATGACTGTGCCAGCTCCAAGAACTGCACCTTCGCATACTCTTGTGCCTTCTACAACTATACATCTAGAACCAATAAAACAATGGTCTTCTATTATTACAGGCTTTGCTCCTACAGGTTCCAATACTCCACCTATGCCAACACCTCCTGCAAGATGCACGTTTTTGCCTATCTGCGCACAAGAACCTACTGTTGCCCATGTGTCCACCATTGTGCCACTATCTACATACGCTCCTATATTTATATAAGAAGGCATCATTATCACTCCAGGAGCAACGAAACTTCCATATCTGGCTACTGCTGGAGGGACAGCTCTTACACCCCATTCCATATAGTCTTTCTTTGTAGGAATTTTATCACAAAACTCCAAATCTCCCGCTTCCATCTTCTTCATTCCACACAATGGGAAGTACAATAATATTGCTTTCTTTATCCAGTCGTTTACTCTCCAGTCGTCGCCCTCTTTCTCACACACTCTTATCTCTCCACGGTTCAACAATGCTATAGTGTCGTTTACGGCATCTATTACTTGTCTTTCTTTTACAAGCTCTCTGTTTTCCCAAGCCTGTTCTATTAGTTCTCTATCTGTCATAATATTTTTGTTTTTTTTATCTGTTTTTGCAAAGATACAAAAACTTTCAAAAAAACATCAAATAAAAATTTTCTAAAACGAAGAGTTATTTTAGCGAAACGAAGAGTTAGTAAAATAAAACGAAGAGTTGATAATATTCTATCGGTGATAGAATACAGTTTATCACTGATAGAATGAAGTCTATCACTGATAGAATAACATTAGAATCAAAAGATAGAACAACAAAAGCACGTTTCTGATTGTAAAAACTTAATGACACATAATGACAAATAATCTTAGCTTGAAAATAAATTGCAAGATAATGTGCTTTTTTCTTATGAAATAAAATATATGTGTAAATC
>JAGHSX010000166.1 GCA_018065645.1 Candidatus Scybalousia scybalohippi | reverse complement strand
AACGTATTTATAAATTTCTAACAAACATATTTCATACTCTTGTACCAAAGACTTGTATTCAATGTGGATCTTTACTGGAAGAGGATGAAAAATTGTTATGTGCAAGTTGCAAGGATTTTTTGCCTTTTGACAATTTTCTTAACCAAGAATATTTTGCTCCACTTACTCCTTATGCTAAAGAAATTTTTGTTTTCAGCAAATATCAATATTGCAACAATATTATCAAGAAATTTAAATTTAGTGGGTTTATTCATATTGGCAAGAAGTTTGCAGAAAGTTTTGCCGACAGACTACAACAAGAATCTTGGATAGATAATATTGACTGCATAGCACCTATACCTTTGCACAAAGTAGAGCTAAGGGATAGAGGATTTAACCAATGTGATATTATTGCAGATGTACTCGGCAAGAAACTGAACATTCCTGTTGTGAAAAACAATTTAGTTAAACTTCATCATACAAAGGCTCAACATAACTTATCTGCCCAGGAGAGATACAATAACCTAAAAAATAACTTTGCCTTGAAAGATATTTCTATTTTCCAAGGCAAAAACATTTTATTATTAGATGATGTGATTACTACTTGTTCTACATTGCAAGCCGTTTGCCAAACTTTTAACAAGGTAGAAGGTATTAACTTGTATGTTTGTGCTATGGCTTCCGACCGCAACAATTTCTAAATTATCTACATTCGTTTTACAGACTCTATACCGTCTATTTTCTTTATGTTTTCCATAAGGTGAATAAGGCTATCTGTGTTGGATATATAAACCATCATAGTTCCTTCAAAGATACCTTCACTGCTTTCCATAGCAAGACTTCTCATATTAAGGTTCCACACCTCAGAAATAACTCTAGACATTTCTTGCAGTAAACCTTTTCTATCTATTCCTCTTATCTTGATACCTGCAAGGAAAGTAATTTTCTCATTTTCTCTCCATTTTGCTTTTATTATATGATGACCAAATTTGCTCATCTCATCTACAGCACACTTACATGAAGTTCTATGTACCTCTATACTTCCATCTCTTATCAATCCTACTATATCATCTCCTGGCAATGGATTACAACATTTAGCTGTAACATATGGAAGTGAATCTATATCTTGATTCATTAAAAGTTTTTCTGGATTTTCCTGTATTTGCTCTTGAATCTGTTCTTTCAATGAAAGATTTTTGTTTTCCTTATTTGCCTTGAATGGATTACGTAGGAATATCCATGAGGAATTCTTTTGATCTTTTGAGAAACAAGACTGAACAGATGGAGCTGAAACATTTCCATTAAACACCTTATAGAACAAATCTGTAAGATTATCTATATCAAGATAAGTTCTCAGTTGCTCTACATTTTCTTTACTGTATATTATTTTTTCTTGTTCAAATAATTCTTTCAGTTTATCTTCTCCTACTGAATAGAAACTGCTCTTATATGCTTCTATAGACTTTCTTATCTCTTGTATAGCCTTTGGAGTACGTACAAATTTAAGCCATTCATCTTCTGGATGAGCTATGGAAGATGTAATAATTTCTACTTGGTCTGCACTATGCAATTTATAGTCTATAGGAACAACTTTATAGTTAACCTTTGCTCCTATACAACTAAGTCCTAAATTAACATCAATATTGAATGCAAAGTCAAGTACAGAAGAGCCAAATGGAAGTGTTATACTCTTCCCTTTTGGAGTAAAGACAGTAATTTCTTCTGTAACTATATTCATTTTGAAATCATTCACAAAGTCTATAGCAGAAGTGCTAGGATTATCCAACAAATCTCTAATCTTTGACAGCCAAGAATCCATACTTTCATCCATCTCTCCTTCCTCTACCTCTTTGTATTTGTAATGAGCAGCCAAACCTTTTTCTGCTATCTCATCCATACGGCTAGAACGCACCTGTATCTCTACCCATTTACCTTGCTTACTCATAACAGTTGTATGCAAAGCTTCGTAACCATTACTTTTTGGCTTGGTCAACCAGTCTCTAAATCTATCTTTTCTCTGCTCATACATGGATGATATAATTGAATAGACTCCGAAACAAGCTTCTTTTTCCACCTCCTGTGGTACGTTTAAGATAATACGTATAGCAAAGATATCATAGATTTCTTCAAACTTGACACTCTTTTTTTCTATCTTGCCAAGTATAGAAGTTATACTCTTCACTCTATATGATAGCGTAAAATTATATCCTTTTTCTTTTAGTTTGGCTTCTATAGGCTTAGAAAAATCTGCGATAAAGTTTTTTCTATCTTCTTCTGTATCTTTCAGTTTTTCTATTATTGAGTTGTATGCCTTGGGGTTGATATACTTTGTTGCAAGGTCTTCCAATTCACTTTTGAATTTATGCAAACCCAACCTATGAGCCAAAGGAACATACAAGAATTGTGTTTCAGATGCTATCTTCAGCTGCTTTTTTTCTGGCATAGAATCCAAGGTACGCATATTATGAAGTCTGTCACACAACTTCAAAAGTATCACCCTTACATCATCTGCCAAAGTCAATATAAGTTTTCTAAAGTTTTCGCTTTGAATGCTCTGAGTATCATAGTCAAATATATCCTGTATCTTGGTCAAGCCATCTACTATCTGTGCGACCTTTTTGTTAAATATATTTTCAAGGTCTTCCAATGTATATTCTGTATCTTCTACTACGTCATGCAACAAAGCACAAACAACAGCAATAGGACCTAAACCCAAATCCTCTGAAGCTATCCTTGCTACTTCCAAAGGGTGATAGATATAAGGTTCTCCTGTCCTTCTTCTTGCTTGTGCATGAGCATTTCTTGCTACCGTAAAAGCTTTTCTTATCATAAGTTTTTCTTCCTTGGTAGCACCATTGAATGCTGTAGATATCAATTTCTTATAACGAGAGAGTATCTCCAATCGTTCTACATCTTCGTCAACAATATACATAGCAGTATTTATCTTTTGTTCTTAAAAAAATCTTTCATCATCTTGGAGCATTCTTCTTGCATTATTCCAGATGTAACCTTTGCTGCAGGATGATACAAATGTCCATACAGAGAAGCCCCACGTTTTTCATCTTTAGCCCCAAATACTATTCTAGGTATTTGCGCCCAATATATTGCTCCTGCACACATAACACAAGGTTCTACAGTAACATACAAAGTACAATCTTTCAAATATTTGCTTTGAAGATATTCCTCTGCAGATGTGATAGCAATGATTTCAGCATGCGAAGTACTATCTTTAAGCATTTCTGTCATATTGTGTCCCCTAGATATAACAGTATTATCACAAACTATCACGCAACCTACTGGTACTTCTCCCTCATCGAAAGCCAACTGAGCTTCATTCAAAGCCTGCCGCATAAAGTACTCATCGTTGTATTCTATAAGAGGCATAAGCAATATCCAATTTTTTGTTTAAAATTTCACAAAGATAAACAAATATTTTGACAATAATCCGTAATTTTGCAAAAAATATTTACAGACTATGAAGGAATATAATTTTGATACAACTCATTTTCGTCATCAAGTAGAAATCCAGATGAGATTTTCAGATTTAGATGCTCTAAACCATGTAAACAACGGTTGCCAAATGCAGTATTTTGATGTTGGCAGAATACACTATATGACAGATGTCTTAGGAAAAGAGATAGACTGGTCTGAAGACTTTTGTGTTATAGTTCATTTGGAATTGGATTTCATGTCTTCTTTAGAAATGGGAATGAAGCCATACGTAGAAACAAAGATAGTCAGCTTTGGAGAAAAGAGTATGAAGATGTTCCAAAGAATAATAGACAAAAATACTGGCGAAGTAAAATCTACTTGCTTCTCAGTATTGGCTGGTCTTGATAGAAAGAATCATTGCTCTATGCCTATTCCGGAATATTTAAAACAAGCATTTACTAGTTTTGAGGAAGGAAAATAAAATTCTCTTTCCTATTTTTAACAAACTAAAATATGTTTCAAATAAAACAAATTTCCGACAATTCTTCCCTACTTCTTGCAAAAGATATAAGGTACAATGTTTTTTGCAAAGAACAAGGAGTTAATCCAGAAGCAGACTGGGATAACAAAGAAAGTGTCAACTATCTGGCTTTTGTGGATAATAAAGCCGTTGCAACTATTAGGTGGAGAAGCACCGGAAGAATAGTTAAAATAGAAAGATTGTGTGTTCTTGAAGAATACAGAAAGCAAGGGATAGCACGGAAACTTATGGAAAAAGTTCTTGAAGACATAAAAACTTTTATTCCTAAAAACAACTCTATACAAGAAGTAAAGATTAGTAAAATACTTTTACACTCCCAACTTTCTGCTCTTGGCCTTTATGAATCTTTAGGTTTTAAGAAACAAGGAAAAATGTTTGTGGAACAAAACATCAAGCATTATACTATGACTATAGAATTGTAAGAAAAATCATTTCACATAAAAAGAGCAAGCCAAATATGGTTTGCTCTTTCTTTTTTTAATCTTCCTCCAAGGCCAGTCCCCCGAGAGCAGTTTCCTTATACAAGCTAGGCAAATCCTTACCTGTTCGTTTCATAGTATCTACAACCTTGTCAAAGTAAATAACATGTTTACCATCACTGGCAATAACATAAAGACAGACATCCAAAGCTCTGTGAGCAGCCATAGCATTACGTTCTATACAAGGAATCTGTACCAATCCGCATACTGGGTCACAAGTAAGCCCAAGATTGTGTTCCATAGCCATTTCTGCTGCATATTCTATCTGTTGAGGAGTACCACCATAGAGTTGAGTGGCAGCTACAGCAGCCATAACACAAGCACTTCCTATTTCTCCCTGACAACCTACCTCTGCGCCAGAAATAGAAGCATTATGTTTAATAATATTTCCAAATAATCCTGCAGTTGCTAATGCTTTCAAAATATCGTGTGTACCAAATCCATGAGCTCTATGAAGATGATACAAAACAGCAGGCACAACTCCACAAGAACCACAAGTAGGAGCTGTAACAACTTTTCCACCTCTTGCATTCTGTTCTGCTGTAGCCAAGGCATAAGCTGAAACCAAGGCACGATTTCTCAAAGAGTCTCGGAAACTATTTGCCCTGACATAATATTGTTTTGCCTTGCTTCTAACATGCAATCCACCAGGAAGAACTCCATCGTTGTCTATACCTTCATTGATAGCAGTCTGCATTTGTTTCCATACTTTATCAAGATAATCCCACAAAGTGTCATCTTCGTGTTTCTGCACATATTCCCAGAAAGACAATCCCTTTCTTTCTATATACTCGTGAATATCTTTAAGTAGAGAATACTCATAAACCGGTTTATGTTCAGGCATATTGTTTGGACCTTCAGACAAATCTCCCCCTCCTATGCTAAACACCTCCCAATTATCAAAAACATATCCATTTTCATTCAAAGCCTCAAACTTCATTCCATTTGTATGAAAATCAGATACGATGTCTGGCCTCCACAATATCTCTGTAGGAGTAGGAGTCAATGCTTCTATTATCGTTCTATCTGTCAAGTGACCTTTGCCAGTAGCAGCCAGACTACCACACAAAGTAACTCTGTATAAGTTAGCATTTGGAGTTCTCTTTGCAAACAATTCTGCTGCTTTGTGAGGTCCCATAGTATGACTGCTTGAAGGACCAAAACCTATCTTGAATATCTCTTTTATAC
>JAGHSX010000087.1 GCA_018065645.1 Candidatus Scybalousia scybalohippi | reverse complement strand
CTAAATAATAATAAGAAAAAGATAAAATAATGGATTTCAGCTTAACTAAACAAGAACAATTATTCTTGCAAATGGTTAGAGAATTTGCAGAGAATGAAGTCAAGCCATTGGCAGCAGAAATTGACGAGCAAGAACGTTTTCCTATGGAAACTGTAGAGAAAATGGGTAAAATAGGTCTTATGGGTATTCCTATCCCTACTCAGTATGGTGGTCAAGGTGGTACAACACAAATGTACTCTTTGGCTGTTGAGGAATTATCAAAGGTATGTGCTACAACAGGTGTTGTTGTTTCTGCTCATACTTCTTTGTGTGCTCACCCTATTTTAGAGTTTGGTACAGAAGAACAAAAACAAAAATATTTACCAAAACTTGCTTCTGGTGAATGGATTGGTGCTTTTGGTCTTACAGAACCTAACGCTGGTACAGATGCTGCTATGCAACAAACTACTGCAGTAGATTCTGGTGACAAATGGATACTTAATGGTAGCAAGATATTCATTACAAATGCAGGTTATGCAAATGTTTACATTATCTTTGCAATGACAGACAAATCTCAAGGAACAAAAGGTATTTCTGCTTTCATAGTAGAAAAAGACTTCAAAGGATTTTCTGTTGGTAAGAAAGAAAAGAAACTTGGTATTAGAGGTTCCGCAACTTGCGAGTTGATTATGGAAAACTGCGAAGTTCCAAAGGAAAACATACTAGGTAAAGAAGGTAAAGGTTTCAAAATAGCTATGATGACTCTTGACGGTGGACGTCTTGGTATCGCTTCTCAAGCATTGGGTATTGCAGAAGGTGCTATGAACGAAACAGTAAAATATGTTAAGGAAAGAAAACAATTTGGTAGATCAATAGGTCAATTCCAAAACACTCAATTCCAACTAGCAAACATGGAAACAAAGATCAACGCTGCTAGACTATTGGTTAGAAGTGCAGCATACAAAGTTGACAATGGTCTTCCATTTTCTAAAGACGCTTCTATGGCAAAACTTTACTGTGCAGAAACAGCTATGGAAATGACAACAAAAGCTATCCAATTCCACGGCGGTTATGGCTACACAAGAGAATATCCTGTTGAAAGAATGTTCCGTGACGCTAAGATTACAGAAATATACGAAGGTACATCAGAAGTACAACGTATGGTTATAGCAGCTCAATTATTAAAATAACAACAAAAGAAAGTAAACAATAATATGAATATAGTAGTTTGTATAAAACAAGTACCTGATACAACTGAGGTTAAACTTGACCCAAAAACTGGTACATTGATTAGAGAAGGTGTTCCATCTATTATGAACCCTGATGATAAAGGTGGCTTGGAACTTGCTTTGAGATTGAAAGATCAATATGGTGCTCACGTTACAGTTATCACTATGGGATTGCCTCAAGCTGAAGCTATCCTTAGAGAAGCTATCGCTATGGGTGCTGATAGAGCTATTCTTTTGACAGACCGTAAACTTGGTGGTGCTGATACTTTGGCTACATCATACGCTTTGGCTGGTGCTTTGAAGAAATTAGGTTTTGACCTAGTAATCTCTGGCCGTCAAGCTATCGATGGCGATACTGCTCAGGTTGGTCCTGAAATGGCTGAACACCTTGATATTCCTCAAGTAACATACTTGGAAGATCTACAATACGATGGCAACAAAACTCTTACTATCAAAAAACAACTTGAAGATGGTTACCAGATGGTACAAGTTGAAATGCCTTGTTTGTTAAGCGTTTTGGCTTCATCTTACAAACCTCGTTACATGACAGTTAAGGGTATAGTAGAATGCTACGACAAAGAAGTTGAAATTTGGAACGCAGATATGATTGAGGTAGATGAATCAAGACTTGGTTTGAAGGGTTCTCCTACAAAGGTTAAGAAATCATTTGCTAAAGGTTTGAAAGCTAAGGGTGAAGTATTTGAACTTGACACAGAAGAAGCTGTAGAACTTATCATTAACAAGATGAGAGAGAAATACATTATTTAATTAAGGAGGACTAAGAAATGAATAAAGAAGATTACAAAAATATATTTGTATTTGTAGAACAAAGAGAGAACAAAATACAAAATGTTGCTCTTGAACTTTTAGGTAAAGCAAGAGAATTGGCAGACGTTCTTGGTCAAGAAGTTTATGCAATGTTCCTTGGTAATGGTATAAAAAATCAAGCTCAAGAATTGATAGCATATGGTGCTGACAAAGTTCTTTTGTGCGAAGACAAAAACCTTGAAGTTTACACTACAGAACCTTATACTCAAGCTATCAACCAAATCATAAACGATTACAAGCCATCTATCGTTTTCATTGGTGCTACAACTATTGGTAGAGACCTTGGTCCTAGAGTAGCTGCTAGAGTAAACACTGGTCTTGTTGCAGACTGTACAAAACTTGAAATAAACGAAGAAGACCACGAACTATGGTCAACTCGTCCTGCGTTTGGTGGTAACCTTATGGCTACTATCGTTAACCCAGACCACCGTCCTCAAATGAGTACTGTACGTCCTGGCGTTATGAGAAAAATGCCTAAGGATGATTCTCGTAAAGGTGAAGTTGTTGATGTTAAAATCAACTTCGACGAAAGCAAGATCAAGGTTAAAGTTCTTGAAACAGTTAAGAAAGAAGCTAAAGTTGATATTACACAAGCCAAGATACTTGTATCTGGTGGACGTGGTGTTGCAAACAAAGAAGGCTTTGAAAAACTTGCTGCTTTGGCTGACGTTCTTAAGGGAGAAGTTGCTTCTTCAAGAGCTATGGTTGACGCAGGTATCATAGAACACGATCGTCAAGTTGGTCAAACTGGTAAGACTGTAAGACCTAACATGTATATGGCTTGCGGTATTTCTGGTGCTATACAACACATGGCTGGTATGGAAGACAGTGAATTTATCGTTGCTATCAACAAGGATAAATATGCTCCTATCATGCAAATAGCAGACCTTGGTATTGTTGGTGACCTTCACAAAATCGTACCAATGCTAACAGAAAGACTTAAACAAGAAATTAAAAAATAAGTAAATGTTTACAAGGGTTTGTAGGCAAGTTCTGCAAACCCTTTTTAATTTTATTGTATTATTCTTTTGTAAAAAATAATAATGAAAACTATACAAGAATTAGAAAGTATCGCTTCTCAAACCAGAAGAGATATTGTTAGAATGATTGCAGCCTGCAATTCTGGTCACCCAGGAGGCAGTTTAGGTTGTACAGATTTGCTTACAGCTCTATACAATGGAGTTATGGACATAGAACCAGCAAACTATACTCGTGAAGGAAATGGTGAAGATATGTTTTTCCTTAGCATAGGACACATTGCTCCAGTATGGTACAGCGCATTGGCAAGAAGAGGTTATTTCCCAGTAAACGAACTTGGTACATTGCGTCAGTTGGGTTCTCGTTTGCAAGGTCACCCTTCATATCATTCAAATATTCCTGGAGTAAGAGCAGCCAGTGGTTCTCTTGGTCAAGGATTGTCAGTAGGGGTTGGTGCTGCATTGGCAAAAAAAATGAACAATGACAGCAAACTTGTTTACACTCTTCACGGAGATGGTGAAATAGAAGAAGGTCAAATATGGGAAGCTGCTATGTTTGCAGGTGCTAACCATGTTGATAATCTTATCGCTATCATAGACGTTAATGGTGTTCAGATTGACGGTAGAACAGAAGAAGTTTGTGCTTCTAGCGATTTGAAAGACAAATTCCTTGCTTTCAAATGGGATGTAGTAGAGTGCAACGGAAACAATATGGCAGAACTTGTTCAAGCATTGAATACTTGTAAAGAACATACTGGAAAAGGAAAACCAGTTATGTTGTTAATGCATACTTTGATGGGCTATGGTGTTGATTTCATGACAGACAACAATGGATGGCATGGAAAAGCTCCAAGCGCAGAACAAGCAGAAAATGCACTTTCTCAACTAAAAGAAACTTTAGGAGATTACTAATAACTATAACTCAGTATGACTCACTTCAAAAAACATATCATATTATTACTGCTTGTCTTTTTACCTTTTTTAGCATTTTCTCAAGCAAAAGGGGTTAAGATAAGCAAGAACTCCAACACAGAAAAAACACGTATTCTTTTTATTGTTGACTGTTCTTATAATATGTATGAAAAATGGCAAAGTGATACAAAGATAAAAATCACTCAATCTTTGATATCCAACCTTGTGGATACTCTTTCTGAACAGGAGAGAGTAGAGGTAGCTTTGCGTGTTTTTGGAAGTGAAACAGATTACAGCTCTCAAGACTGTGATGATACACATCTTTTAGTTCCTTTCTACAGACTGAATGCTGATGCTTTGAAAGCAAAACTTAAAGCCTTAGTACCTAGAGGAACATCTGCTGTAGCCAAATCTTTGGAGAAAGCTCAAGAAGATTTTCCAAAAGAAAAGAATAGCCGCAACATTGTTATAATGATAGTGGACAACATTGATAAATGTGACGGAAATATTGCAGAGATTTCAAAAGACTTGCAGAAGAAAGGCGTATTTATCAAACCATTTATCGTTGGTATAAGCAAGGGAATGAAGAATTTCTATCAGGATTGTGGTTCATACTATGAAGCAAGCAATGAGGTGGAATTCACAAAGGTTCTCAATGATATAGCAAAACAAGCTCTTCATAATACTACAGCACAAGTAAATCTTTTGGATTCATATATGGAAGTAACAGAAACAAATATTCCTATTACTTTCTATGATTCTCAAAGCAAGAATTTAAGATATAGTATCATTCACACATTCAATAAAAAAGGGCTTTCAGACACTATTTCTCTTGATCCTCTGGTAAACTATGATGTCATTGTTCATACCATTCCTGCTGTGAAGGTAGAGAATGTAAAAATTGCTGCAGGTTCTCATACTATCATTCCTATGCAGACTCCACAGGGTAATATGATTGTTAAGTATGTGGCGAGCAAGGTAAACAATGCAAAGGATTATCCTATAGTTGTAAAGAAAGCTGGAGCTAAAGAGACTATAAATATCCAGGAGATTGGTAAAAAAGAGAAATACCTTGTAGGTAAATATGACCTAGAAGTATTGTCTTTGCCACGTCTATACTTGGAAAATGTTGAAATAGGTCAAAGTTCTACCACAACTATTGAGATACCTCTGCCAGGAAATCTTCATCTAGATAAAGGCAAAACCAATATGGTTGGAGCATTGTTCGTAAAAGACAAGCAGGAAACCAGATGGGTAAAGAATCTTGACGAAGAAAGCATGAAGGAAAACATAGAACTTATGCCTGGAGAATACATGGTTGTGATAAAGGACAAGAGTGCTGTAAAAACTACTGATACAATAGTAAAAGAGATAAAGATAGAGTCAAGTAAAACGACAAACGTTACATTGTCAAAGAAATAGATAAAGATATGAAAGAATATAAAATACTTGGAGAGAAAGATACTCGTTCAGGATTTGGTGAAGGCTTACTAGAAGCTGGTAAAGAAAATCCTAATGTTGTAGCTTTGTGTGCAGACCTTACACCAAGTGTAAGAATGGATTTATTTCAAAAAGAATTTCCTGAAAGATTTATTGAAGTAGGTATAGCAGAATCAAATATGATAAGCATTGCTTCTGGTATGGCTATAGCAGGAAAAATTCCTTTTGTTGGTTCATTTGCCGCTTTCTCTACAGGAAGAACATATGACCAAATACGTCAAAGTGTAGCTTATTCAGATACAAATGTCAAAATAGCAGGTTCTCACGCTGGTTTGACTCTTGGAGAAGATGGTGCAACACACCAAATACTTGAAGATATAGGTCTTATGAAGATGTTACCAAATATGGTAGTTCTTAATCCATGTGACCATATTCAAGCAAAACAAGCAACTATTGCTGCTGCACGTTACAATGGTCCTGTTTACATTCGTTACGGAAGACCAAAAGTTCCTGTATTCCTTACAGAAGACACTCCTTTTGAAATAGGTAAAGCTTTACTTCTTAACGAAGGTAAAGATGTTACACTTGTAGCAACAGGTCACCTTGTATGGCAAGCACTTCAGGCTGCTAGCGAATTAGAAAAAGAAGGAATAAGTGCAGAAGTTATAAATATTCACACTATCAAACCATTGGATGATGAAGCCATACTTAAATCTGTAAAGAAAACAGGTTGTGTTGTTGCTTGTGAAGAACATATGTACAATGGTGGTCTAGCAGACAGCGTTGCTCAACTATTAGTTAGAAACAATCCAGCACCAATGGAATACATCGGTGTTGATGACCAATTTGGTGAATCAGGAAAACCTATGGAACTGATGGCTAAATATGGTCTTGACTGTGAACACATAGTTCTTGCAGCAAAGAAAGCTATCTCAAGAAAATAGTTAATAATCTATTGGCTTAAGATATTACAATACTAAACCTATAAGGCTTAATAGTATTATAGGTTTAGTATTTCTTGTTTTATAATTTGTTGGATTTGTTTTAGTAATATATATGGTAGAGAATAAGGAACAGGAGCTTGCATTCCAATTTCTGCAAAACACCAGCAAGAATATATTTCTTACAGGTAAGGCTGGAACAGGGAAGACTACCTTTTTGAAAAGTCTGGAAACCAAGCTAAACAAGAGATTTATTGTTTTGGCTCCTACTGGTGTAGCTGCTTTAAATGCAGGGGGAGTAACACTTCATTCTTTTTTCCAACTGCCATTTCATATCTATATTCCAGGTACATTTCCTAAGACCACTAAATTTTCCAAACGCAAGATTGATTTAATCAGAAGTCTTGACCTTATCATTATAGATGAAATTTCTATGGTAAGGTGTGATATTCTAGACGAGATAGACGCTATTCTTAAACGGTTTAGACGTAATGGAAGAAATAAAGCGTTTGGAGGTGTGCAGGTGATGATGATAGGAGATTTGAATCAATTGCCACCTATTGCCAATGAAGAGGAAGAAAAAGAACTTGCAAAATATTACAACAATCTTTATTTCTTTTCTTCAAGAGTATTGCTTCAATCTTCTTATGAAACTATACCACTAAAACATATCTATAGACAACAAGATCCAACTTTTGTAGGAATTCTCAACGAAGTTAGAGAAAACAGAATAACATTTGATACTATCAACAAACTGAATCAATGTTATCAGCCAAATATATTAAACAGCATTCCTAAGGATTATATTGTTCTTTGCACACACAACAAGCAGACCGACAGCATAAACGAAGACAAACTCAATGAGTTGAAAACAAAGGAATTCGTTTATAAAGCAAATATTGAAGGCTCATTTCCAGAAAGTATCTATCCCAATGCATACGAGTTGAGACTGAAGGAAGGTTGTCAGGTTATGTTTATAAAAAATGACTATGACTCTGAGCCTAACGCAAAAACTAAAAGATATTACAATGGTAAGATAGGTATTGTTAAGGAACTTATGGACGATGCTATTGTTGTACAATGTCCAGATAGTGAAGAACCTATTATAGTTCAGCAATACACTTGGGAAAATGTTGAGTACAAAGTAGATGAAAAGTCAAAAGAAGTCTCTAAAGAAGTAAAAGGGGAGTTTACCCAGTACCCTTTGAAACTTGCTTGGGCTATAACCATACACAAATCTCAAGGTCTTACATTTGAAAAAGCCATAATCAATTCCAACAGAGCTTTTTCTCATGGTCAGGTTTATGTGGCTCTTTCCCGTTGCCGTTCTTTGCAAGGAATGATTCTTTCCGACAGATTTTCTGTTTCTTCCATTATATTGGACAACAAAGTCAAATTGTTTAATGACAATGCTATAGAGAATATGCCTACAGAGGAAATATTGGCAAGGGCAAAAGAAACATTCTTGTTTGATAATATTGCATCTATATTTGACTTCACAGAATTATCCATAAGAATAAAAAAACTGAAAACATTTTCTGGAACAGTTTTATATAAACTTTATCCATTGGCCTCTGAAAAAGTTACAAGATTCTGTAATAATTATATCTCAGAAATAGAAGATGTTGACTTAAAATATAGGGACTTCATCAATGCTACAAGAAATTTGAATACAGACTCTGCTAATAGATTAGGCAAACTATTAGAGCGTTCACTGGCTGCAAAGAAATATTTTCTGGAAAAGATTTCTTGTATCAATGACATTCTATTAGAGATCATTGATTTAGAATTTGACAATAGGGAAGACTCAAAACTGCATAATGAATTGGTTGTCGAAATTGCAGTAGAAAAGGAACTTAAATACAGATTGCTAAACTTTCTGAAAGACAAGAATTTTTCTGTTACAGATTTCTTGTCATACAAAAACAATTTAATAGCACAAGGAACTGATATTGAATTAGCTCTATAGAATCTTCTCATAATGAAGACTTAATCTCAAAATCTGGCAGCAACAAAAAAACAGATAAAAAGAAGGTAAGTACATCTACTGATATTCAAGACCAAGAATTGTACAATATCCTTAGAAACTGGAGATACAGCATTGCCCAAGAAAAAGGAACACCTGCGTATACAATAGTTTCACAAACTGGTCTGATAGGCATTGTTAATGAAAAACCTAGAACAAAAAAAGAATTATTATCTTTAAAAGGCATCGGACCAAAAACTGCCGAAACTTACGGAAAAGAAATTCTTGAAATAATTGATGATTATCTAAAATAAAGTTGAGTTACAACCTTTGCTGCAAACTAAAAAAATTGCATATTCTACGGTCTTTTACCATTTTGAGAGAAGTGAATAAAAGAATTAATATATGGATCAAAATAAGAAATCTTATTACATTCCTTACATTTGTGTAAGCGAGGTACGACATCCAACACCTCTACTGAACTGCAATTTGGACACTTCCACTCATATTTTCCACAAATACAACATTTAAACACTTCTGCCTTTTTCATTCTTTTTATCTTAATCAAAGTAAATAGATAAAGATTATACAGAGCGAAAAAAAAAGATATTCCTTTGAACGAAGCAATCGGTCCAGAATAATATCTGTTTTTTAGAACTTGTAATCTACAAATATGTTCATTTTCATTATTTTGCATACCTATTGGATGAATTATTTGTTAACAATTTCTTTCAAAAAAAAAGTTGTGTATGTTAATATTTCATGTTTTTTTTATAACGAAAATCAATTTATTACAAAAGCTATCGATATGCATAACTTTTATGCAAAGTACGCAAAAATTCTTGATATTAGCAAGCATCTCTCTAAAAAATCTCGGCAACAAAAGTTTTCAGAAGAGACTACTTTCAAGCTCTTACGAGGTGATAAAACTACATTTGCATAATGACTCAAAAATGTGCCATAGGGGATTATTTAATATCATTAGTT